>NZ_JANLGL010000055.1:0-31905 GCF_024655625.1 Pseudomonas sp. 18.1.10 | reverse complement strand
GCGGTGGTTCAGTAACAAATTTAGTGACTGACACTCCGCATTCGCGAGCAAGCCCGCTCCCACAGGGGAACTGCGTTACACGTCAACTACGCTGGTCGTCGAAAAACGCTTTCTTGCCGTCCACCCGCTCCGACGCCCTGGGCACATTCACCGCCTGCCCTTCAGGCTTTTCCACATACCAATAGCAATGGCTCACCGCGCGGGTAATGCCGACATAGGCGAGGCGCAGTACCTCGTCCTTTTGGGCAGTGTCATACGGCTCGCTGTCACCGTCCTTGCCCAGCCCCGCCATGCGGTAGACCTGGTTCTTGTACGGCGAGCGGGTGACATGCTGGCAATCCCCCAGCAGAAACACCGCATCCGCCTGTAGGCCCTTGGCACTGTGATAGGTCAGTTGCTTAAGTCTACGCGCGTGGGGCGGCAAGCTAGAATCCACATTAACTGCTGACTGAATATGCTCTTGAATCAATAACTTATCGCTGCTTTTTCGATACAACATCAACACCGTTTCGCCGCGCTGGTAGTGCTCCAGCAACTGCCGCCCCAGGGCCGCCTCATCACGCGCCAATACCTTGACCGGCACCAGCGCCTTGGGTGCGCCACTGGCCTTGGCCTTCTTGCCAGCAATCGCCGGCGCGGCGCGCACGATATGCTCGGCCGCGTCGATGATGTGCTGGTGGCTGCGGTAGTTCTCACCGAGCATCACGCGGGTGGTCGCCGGCGACGGGAACTCCTTGTTGAACTCCATGAAGTACTTCGGCGAACTGCCGCGCCAGCCGTAGATCGATTGCCAGTCATCGCCCACACACAACAGCGAAGAGCGCTGCGCGCCGCGCCCGACGTGCATGGCCGGGCCGCGACTGCGGATCTCCCGCAGGCTGGCGCGAATCCACGAGACGATCTGCGGCGACACGTCCTGGAACTCGTCGATCATCAGATGGGACAGCGGCCGCAACAACGGATCGCTGAGGAGCTTGAGGTTTTCCGGGGTGTTCTCGCCAAACAGCGAGAACATGCGGTTGTAGGTCATGATCGGCGGCGACTGGTCGAGCAGGTGATCTTCCAGGGCTTTCCAGAAAATGCTCAGGGCCTCGAAGAAAAACCGGTCCGGATCGTCCTTGGCAAAGCTCATTTGGCCGACCGCAGTGGGCACATCCAGCCCGAGGTTCTCGATAAACCCGGCCGCCATCACAAAGCAGTCCAGCAGCGGCGCCGAAGCCAGCTCGCCCTTGACCTTGTAATCAAAGCCCGGCCCGGCGCTGGCATCGCCGGCCAGACTGCTTAAAAGGCGCCTGGACGATTCGTAATTATCCAGCCATATTAATGGCTTACGGCAGAAAGCTTGAAACAGGGTGCGCTTGACCGCCCACTCCGCCCGCACCGACAACTTAGCGTTGGGACGGCTGACCTGGGGGTTTTCACGGGAGTCGAAACCCAGCACCACCCAGGCATCCAACTCGGGGATATAGCCATGGCAATGGAACTGCGCGCCATTGATCTCCAAGGTCTGGCGGTTGGGCTCGATGCCCTTGATCGGCCAGGCACCGGCACGAAACCACAGGTCTTCGACGAGGTCGCAGAGTTCTTCGTCGCGCTTGGCCGCCAGTTCGGTCACCGCCACGCGTTTTTGCACGTCAGGATGTTCGCGCTCCAGCTCCTTGAGCTGCAACCCATGCCGGGCCAGCGGCGCGATCAGCTCGCGGAACCGCGGGTGCTGGCCGTGCAGCCGGTGATAGCAGGCGTTCATCTGCTGGCGTTGGGCGTCGTTGATGCGCAGGTCAAACGGGTTGCTCTCCGCGTCCTCACCGCCTGTGCCGAGGTTCTCGAACGCCTGCAGGCGTTCAAAGCCCGGCAGGCTGCGCACCATCGGCAGGATGCGTGAGTGAAAGGTACGCACCACCGCCTGGGCCTCTTTGCTGCCAAGGGGTTGGCCCCAAAGGCTGAGAATCTCCATGAGTTTGCTGATGAAGTCTTTGCGCGACTCACGGGTGAAGGTCACCACGGTCATCGAACTCAGCTCAAAGCCCAGGTAATGGGTAAGCAGCAGGATGCGCAGCACCAGCGAGGTGGATTTGCCCGCCCCCGCGCCGGCAATCACCGAGGTGGACGGCGTATCGCTGAAAATCATCTTCCATTGCGCCGCGCTCGGCTGGGCGTGGGCCGGCAGCAGTCGTGCGACATCCGCCTTCATGCGTTTCTTCAGCTCGGCAGTCAGCGGCAGGCGCCAATCATCGAACAGGCTGTCGTCAACGCCGGGGGCACGGTGCTCATCGGGACGAAAGTCACGAATCAGCAGGACTTGCCGGCCTTCTTCAATGCCATCGGCCTTGCCTTCGCGGTAGCCATACTCGACACCGGCCTCGTGCCCACTGCGAAAGCCATCCGCCTGCCCATGCAACCAGGAAAACCGGTGTTGGGCGCGTAAACGCGTCAAGCCATGGCCAAACAGGCGCGCGGCGAGGCGCTTGAACAGGGGCATGTCTGCCAGTGGGCGCAGTTCTGGGGGCAAATCAGGGGTGTGTTGCGGCACGCGGACTCCAGCGATGAGGTTGGTTTTGGCGAATGCGCCATGGTCGCCGGAATCGCGCTGCAGTTCCAGCCAATTGCTTTGCGGTCATGCAGTTAGGCGATGAAGTGAAAGTCAAAACCCCGGCAATCAATCTGTTAATTCGATAGGAATCAGGCAGTTTTTACGCTTTTTATCGATCATGCACTGCTGGATCATAGGTCCCATCCACAGGAGACGATCATGCTTGAACTTCGACCTTTCAACACGCTGGGCGGCGCCCACCACGGCTGGCTTGACGCCCATCACCACTTTTCCTTTGCCGAATACCATGACCCCCAGCGCATGCACTGGGGCAACCTGCGGGTGTGGAACGACGACATCATCGCGCCCGGCACGGGTTTCCCGCAGCACCCACACCGCGACATGGAAATCATCACCTATGTGCGCGAAGGCGCCATCAGCCATGCCGACAACCTCGGCAACAAAGGCCGTACCGAAGCGGGTGACGTGCAGGTGATGAGCGCGGGCACCGGGATTGCCCACAGCGAATACAACCTGGAGGCGACGCCGACCAAGATTTTCCAGATCTGGATCATCCCGAATGAAGCCGGGCTGCCACCGTCGTGGGGCGCCAAGCCGTTTCCACAGGAGGGTCGCGATGGGTTTGTGACGTTGGCCAGCGGCAAGGCCGGTGACAATGAAAGCCTGCGCATTCGTGCGGATGCACGCTTGGTGGCGGCCAATCTGAAAGCTGGGGAAAGCGCGGAATACCGGCTGGACAGCGGACGGCGGGCCTATTTGGTGCCGGCAACCGGCGTGATTGAAATCAATGGCTTGCGGGCACAAGCTCGGGATGGTGTGGCGATTGAGGATGAGGCGGTGTTGCGGGTGACTGCAATTGAGGACAGTGAAATCGTGTTGGTCGATCTGGCCTGATACAAAAAATGTGGGAGCGGGCTTGTGTGGGAGCGGGCTTGCTCGCGAATGCAGTAGTTCAGCCAAAACATCTGTGACTGATATACCGCCTTCGCGAGCAAGCCCGCTCCCACACAAGCCCACTTCCCACATTTAGGGGCTGTGGTGTTACTCGGAGATAGCCCCGTCCACTAGCACCTGCGCCTCTTCCACCAACTGCTTGAGGTGATCTTCGCCAATAAAACTCTCGGCGTAGATCTTGTAGATGTCCTCGGTCCCCGACGGCCGCGCCGCGAACCAGCCGTTTTCCGTCATGACTTTCAAACCGCCAATCGCCTGGTTGTTGCCCGGCGCGTGGCTGAGGATCTGCTGGATGCTTTCCCCGGCCAGTTGCGTGGACGTGACCTGCTCCGGCGACAGCTTGCCCAGCAGGGCTTTCTGCGCCGGGGTGGCCTTGGCGTCGACGCGGATGGCGAACGGTTCGCCCAGGGCGTTGGTCAGGCCGCGATAGATCTGGCTCGGGTCCTGGCCTTTGCGCGAGGTCATTTCCGCCGCCAGCAGGGCCGGGATCAGGCCGTCCTTGTCGGTGCTCCAGACGCTACCGTCCTTGCGCAGGAACGATGCGCCGGCACTTTCTTCACCGCCAAAGCCCAGCGAGCCTTCGAACAAGCCATCGGCAAACCACTTGAAGCCCACCGGCACTTCGTACAGGCGACGGCCAATGCGCGCGGCCACGCGGTCGATCAAGCCGCTGCTGACCACGGTCTTGCCCACGGCCGCGTCGGCACGCCAGTCGGGACGGTTCTGGAACAGGTAGTCGATGGACACCGCCAGGTAGTTGTTCGGCGCCAACAGGCCGCCGGACGGTGTGACGATGCCATGGCGGTCGTGGTCCGGGTCGCAGGCAAAGGCCACGTCGAAACGCTCCTTGAGGCCGATCAATCCTTGCATGGCGTAGCTGGACGAAGGGTCCATGCGGATCTGGCCGTCCCAGTCCACGCTCATGAAGCGGAAAGTGGCGTCGACTTCGGTGTTCACCACGTCCAGGTTCAGGCGGTAGTGCTCAGCAATCGCCGACCAGTAGCGCACCCCTGCTCCGCCCAGCGGGTCCACGCCCAGGCGCAGGTCTGCGCTGCGGATGGCGTCCATGTCGATCACATTAATCAGGTCGGCGACGTAGCTGTTGAGGTAGTCATGGCGATGGGTGGTATCGGCCTTGAGCGCCTGGGCGTGGGTGATGCGCTTGACCCCGGCCAGCTTGTTGGCCAGCAGTTCGTTGGCCTTGGCTTCGATCCACTTGGTCACATGGGTATCGGCCGGGCCGCCGTTGGGTGGGTTGTACTTGTAGCCACCACTTTGCGGCGGGTTGTGGGACGGTGTAATGACAATGCCGTCAGCCAGGCCAGTGGTACGGCCGCGGTTGTAGCAGATGATGGCGTGGGAAATGGCCGGGGTCGGCGTGTACTCATCGCCTTCGGCCAGCATCACGTGGACGCCGTTGGCGGCGAGCACTTCCAGGGCGCTGGCGCCGGCCGGCGTCGAGAGCGCGTGGGTGTCGAGGCCGACGAACAGCGGGCCGTTGATGCCCTGTGCTTCACGGTACAGGCAAATGGCCTGGCTGATGGCGAGCACGTGCCATTCGTTGAAGCTCAGCTCGAAGGAGCTGCCACGGTGCCCGGAGGTGCCAAACGCCACGCGCTGGGTGGAGATCGCTGCATCAGGCTGGCCGGTGTAATAGGCCGTGACCAGTCGCGGGATATCCACCAGCAACTGGGCTGGCGCCGGCTTGCCCGCAAAAGGACTGATTGTCATGCATAAACCTCGAAAAGAAGGATTCGGAAAAAATGGCAGTTTACTGGGAGTTGGACTGCCGCGCGACGGTATCTATCCCACATGCAAAGTAGAAATTTCGCACACTCATCCGCTTAACCAACCTGCGCCTGAAGCAATGCGTCGGCCAATACGTCCAAGGCCACGTCCAGGTTCGGATGCCCGTTGAATGCATGGCTTACGCGCACATGCTGCTGATGCAGCCCGCTGAGGCTGAACAACTCTCCCGGCGCAATCACTACTTGATGGGCCACCATGCGCTGGAACACCTGGCGCATGTCCACCGAGGCCACTGATTGCAGCCAAAAACTTGCCCCGGCGACCGGCCTTCGATAGATCACACGCCCCTCCAGGCGCGCCCCCAGGCGCTGATCCATGGCATCGGCCTGTTCCTGCAGGCGCTGGCGCAACACGCGCAGGTGCTGGTCAAAACGCCCGCTTTGGTAAAGCCGCGCGATGGCGCGCTGACGGATCGACGACAAGCGGAATGAGCGCAACAGGAACTGACGTTGCAGTTCGCTGCTCAAGTGGCGCGACAGCACGTAGCCAAATGGCGCCTCTGCGCCGAGCGTTTTTTCGAACGACGAAAACACCACCAGCCGCTCGGGGTTGACCAGGTTGCGCAGTGCTGGCAGGCGCGGGCCGAAGGTCAATTCGCCAAAGGTGTCGTTCTCCAGCAGCCAGCAGCCGTGCTGGTCCAGCAGATGTGCCACGTGCAAGCGTTCCGGCATGGACAGGGCAACCCCCGACGGCAAGCTGACCACGGACGACAGCAGCACCACATGCACCGGTTCGTCGCGCAGCAGGCGTTCGAACGTCGTCAGGTCCAGGCTGCCGTCGGCCCTCCAGGGCAGCTCGATCACACGCACGCCCGCTGCCTGCAACAAGCGCAAGATCAACCAGTCGCAGGGCGACTCGACAATCAACGTGGTGCCCTTGAGGCCCAGCACATCAATCAGGATTTCCAGCACGCCCTGCAGGTCCGCGCCGATATACACCTCATCGGCCTGCCAGCAACGGGTAGGCGATGAGGTGTAACGGGCCGCCAGTGCCGCCCGCAACTCCCAGACGCCACAGGGCTGGGACCACGGTTGCAGGTGGCGCGGGTAGCGGCGTACCAGCTGACGCTCCAACGTCAACAACGTGCCATCCAGCGTTGCCAGCAACGCCGGCTCATCGCCGCTGAGCACCACCATTCGTGGACGACGCGCCGCTGCGTACAGCCGCTCCAGCAGGTCGCCCGCCGATGCCATCAGCGGGTTGCCCGCCACCGGCCAGGCAAAATAGCCCGACTTGGCCACTGAATAGACCCGGCCCTCCTTCTCCAATAGCGAGTAGGCATACTGGATAGTCGAGATAGACACGTTCAAGCGCGTCGACAGCTGCCGCAGGGACGGCAGCCGCACCGGGGTTTCGAGGCTGACTTCGTTTATCAGGCTAATCATGTAGCGGTAAACCGCCTGATAGGCAAAGTCGGCCTGCCGCTCACCGCGCAAGTTCATTGCCGCGCACCCCGGCTGCTACGCCAATACTCACCTTAACGCCCGGACAATTGAAAACTGCGCACATCAGCGCGACTCAACGACTGCTGGCTGCGCTGACTGCACACGCGGGCGCTGTGATCGCTCGACTGGGGACGCTTGCGATACAGGTGCTGCAGCAACGGCAGTGGAAGCCCGCTCGTATCGATTGCCCACTGTTGCAAAACCTCCGTCGCCGACTTGCCTTGCAGCACCTTGTGCAGCTCCGGCAGTGCGACCAGCATGCCGGGGTGACATTGGCGCAGGTAGCTTTCCAGCCGTTCGCCATGGTGTATGAAGGGTGAGTACAGCAGGCAGGTCAGTTGCCCTTCTTCCAAGCCGAAGAATTCCTGGGCGTAAGTCGCCGCCAGTACTCGTCCATCCCGGCTGCTGGCCCCCGCAATCAAGTGCTCGGGGATTTGCCGGCGAAACATGTAGCCCTGGGCTTGGCGCACGAATCCTTCAACGCCGTCCTCGTAAGAAAGCTCGCGCAGGCACTGCGCCTGCAACCCACATAGATGAGCCATCAGCAGTGGGTTGGGAAAGTCTGGATGGCTGAAATGAAAGCCAAAGGGGTCCGGTCTGTGGGCCAGAAACTCCGTGACCAGCGACGTCGAACCGGGGTCCACCTCGCTGAGAAGATCAGCGATGCCGATATACGCCAGATGGCGGTGACCGCCGCGCCCCGGGCTTTCGTTGGCCACGTATTGCTCGCCAAACAGGTCGCGATAGCACCCCACACTCCATTCTTCCATGCGTGCAAACAGCCCGTTGAGCGATAGAGGCCTGCCCGGCGGCATGGCGACCCCGGCCAACAGGGCTCTCTTTTTTAACCAGGCCAGGTATTGGCCCTGCTTGCGCGGTGAATCACCGCTGACCAACGCGTGCACGCCGCCATTCCAGGTGGTGACACGCTGATAGAAGTCACCCAGGGACAGGTAGGTGTCATTGCAGAGCGTGGCGCGTACATCGCCCGATGTCAGGTGCCCGACCATCAGCATCGCGCGCTGGCTGACTTCCCGTCCGGCACTCGATGCCGGCCGCTGGTGATTGAAGGGCTGAACCTCCTGGTTTTCCACCATGAGCAGCTCCACCCTTGGGTCGTCATGGAAAAACAGCGCGCTGTAGCCCTGATGCAGGGTATCGAGTGTGGTTTGCGTCATGCCTGCGTGACGCAAGGTTGCAACCCGCAGATTGAAGGTCTTGGGCGCCCGGCCGGCAATCGACAATTGCGCCGCACGCAGCAGCGCCAAGGTATAGCTGCTCACTTCGCCGCCACCATGGGCAACCAGTACCTTGTAATTTCCCACTTGTTCCATGCCGCCTGCCGCGACCACGATTCGCTGGATCAGCAATTGAAGTGCGGTGCGTTCTACGCGCGAAAAGTGCCCAATCAAACGCTGCAGAACTTGCTGATAAACATAGTTCATGGCTTGTTCGTGAATTGCGCTCATAGTTCTACTACCCAAGTTGGAATATCAGTTTCAAGCAAATGCTTATCGGCACTTGCCCGACCCATTACATCTATAGGATTGACGTGCATTGCCCGGCGTGATGACAAAAGAACACTAGCACCTCGCAACAAAAGCATTACGAACGAACCTCCTTACAATTGAGCACCTGACAGGCTACGAAACCGCCATGCACCGGGCCGCCAGCGGGTCCGCCGCCAAGCCCAGGAACGTTCCGACAACTTCCTACAGTTTTTTAACTAGTAAAAAAGAGAAACGTCCGACGTATTTTAATCAGCGGCCTTATGGAGTCCCTTGCAAGCCCTGCTCTTTCAGTAACAGGCCTTCGGGCGCACAGAGCGACAAGCCTTTTAGTTCGAACGGCGCACAGCGCCAATGCCAGATAATTAATCATTGCTCAATCCTTGAGATGACAGTGAAGGCACAATTATCGGCACTCGAATTATGATTAACAGATACAGAAATTCGCCTGAAACCAGCGCAGATGAAAACTCCACAAGACTTTATTTTCGCCCATACGACAACGCCGCACTGAAATTCAGTGCGGCGTCAGGGGCAAAGGTATTATTTGCGGGGGTTGGCGCCCGAGCGGGGGCTCAACCGTATAACGGGTTAAGCCCTGACAAATGGCGCATTTGCCCCATTCATTTGGATGTATGCGCATTCATTTGCGAATACTCCTACAGCTCAAACAGCTTCAACCTGCAACGCAACCCGCTCACGGCACGGGCATTCGTCCATGTAGCGGTGCGCTTCGACGAACTGGCTGAACGCAAATACTGTGGTCTTCAGCGGTACCAGCACGCGGTCGGCGGTCAGTTGGTTGATATCACGCAACGCGCGCTGCAAGGCCACATGGTCCTGGGTGATGCCCAACTCCGGCTTGCCGGTGAAATTGCCGATACAGTGCACAAAGAACTGAATGTTCTTCTGGAACGCTGCACACGCCGGGAATGGCGTCTGGTTGCCACCTTGCAGGCCATACAGCACCAGGCTGCCTCGCGGTGCCAATACATCGCCAAGCAACGACATCTGTGGGCCGCCCAACCCATCGAACACCACGTCCACGCCGCGGTTATCGGTGAACTTGTTGATCTGCATGAGCAGGTCCTGCTCTTCGGTGACGATGACCTTTTCCGCGCCGAGGGACAGCAGATACTCACGTTCTGCGCTGTCCTTGGTGGCGGCAATCACTCGCACACCCAGGGCCTTGCCCAGTTGCACAAAGGATGGGCCGGCACAGTGGCTCGCGTCCGTCACCAGGGCAAATTGCCCGGGCTTGACCCGCGCCAGGTCCACATAGGCGAAATAGGCGATCAGCAGCGGGGTGTAATGCACGCTGGCTTCGATCGGGCTCAAGACATCCGGGTAACGGGTCAGGGCCGAACGGGGCAAGACGATCAGCTCGCCATACACCGGATAATCATTGGGGCTCTCGGCCGGAAAACTGGCGACTTTATCGCCCACTGCCAGGTCATCCACGCCTTCGCCCAGGGCGACAACCACCCCGGCCATCTCATGGCCAAGGCCGGATGGCAGGCGTGCATGGGAGGACGCCAGGTTCTGGCGCCACAGAATGTCGTACCAACTGATGCCGATCGCTTCGACACGCACCTGCACTTCGCCCGGTGCGGGCTGCGCGGCTACATGCTCTTCGCACTTGAGCACCTCGGCCGGACCAAACTTGTGAAAACGGATCGTGCGGGACATCGCAAACCTCGTCAAAGTAACCTCTAATGCCATGAACTCTATCTGGGCTTTCCCGGTAAGACCACAGGTCACCATTAATAGTCGACATGCCTGTCATTGATTCCGCTCCCGAGGAAAAGACCCCGGCTAACGTAGGAAAACTCAATTAGCCGGTGCAGAGTACCAGCCTTTCCCCGTAAGATTCATGCCGGTCATGCTTTTCTAAGCGAATCCAAGGGGTTCTTTCATGGCCGCTCTCGTCAAGCTCGCTGACTCATCCAGGACACAAGATGAACCGTAACGACCTGCGTCGTGTCGACCTTAACCTCTTGATCGTATTCGAAACCTTGATGCATGAACGCAGCGTGACCCGCGCCGCCGAGAAACTGTTCCTCGGCCAGCCGGCGATCAGCGCCGCATTGTCGCGCCTGCGCGGGCTGTTCGATGACCCACTGTTCGTGCGCACCGGCCGCAGCATGGAACCGTCCGCCCGCGCCGTGGAAATCTTCGCCCTGCTCTCCCCGGCCCTGGACTCGATTTCCACCGCCGTCAGCCGTGCCGCCGACTTCGACCCGGCCACCAGCACCGCCGTATTCCGTATCGGCCTGTCCGACGACGTTGAATTCGCCCTGCTGCCCCAACTGCTCAAACGCCTGCGCGCCGAAGCGCCCGGCATCGTACTGGTGGTGCGCCGCGTCAACTACATCCTGATGCCGGGCCTGCTGGCCTCCGGCGAAATCTCCATCGGCGTCAGCTACACCGCCGACCTACCGGCCAACGCCAAGCGCAAACTGCTGCGCCGCAGCGTGCCCAAACTGCTACGCGCCGACAGCGTGCCGGGCAGCCTGAGCCTCGACGACTTCTGCGCCCGCCCCCATGCCCTGGTGTCATTTGCCGGCGACTTGAGCGGGTTTATCGACGAAGAACTGGAAAAACTCGACCGCAAACGCCACGTGGTCCTGGCCGTACCGCAGTTCAACGGCCTCGGCACGTTGCTCGCGGGCACGGATATTGTCGCCATCGTACCGGACTATGCCGCCGAGGCACTGACGGCTGCGGGCGGTTTGCGCGCGGAAGAACCGCCGTTGCCGGTGCGTTCGTTCGAACTGCATATGGCTTGGCGTGGGTCGCAGGATAATGACCCGGGTGAACGCTGGTTGCGGTCGCGGATTCAGATGTTTTTTGGGGACCCCGATAGTCTGTGAATACAACTACACCCTTCAAAAACCCGCCTTCTCGCGGGTTTTTTCGTTCATGGCGTTATGTTCCCAAAAAACGCTCAAGTACATTTTTTGTGATCATCACAGTGTAAGTATCTGCCTGCATCAGCCCATGTACCCATTCGCACGTGGCGGCGGTGAAGACCTCGCCTCGGCCTTTATGGAAGTGCACCACCATGCCCGCCCCACGGCTGTGCAAGGCGATGCTGGCGTCGCTCAGTTCGGGCGCCAGGATGGACGCACGAAACCGCGCATCGCCATCGCCGAGCATGAATGAATAGGCATCCTCGGATCGGCCGTGCTCGGCATTGGTCGCCCAGCCCATGGCGAGAATCTGCAAGCCGCTGGGCGCCCCGTCGGTGCCGAGCGGTTCTGGAAGGCCGTCGACGAACGTGTAGTCGAGGCCATCCACTTCGTAGCCAAAGATGTTGGCTTCGTCGCCGAACATGTCCGCGTAGCCGAGGCCCGTCCCCATAAACGCCCAGTGCCCAGGCCTGAAGACCGTGTATCCACGCGGGTTGCGCGGCGCCATTGCGCCAAAGCTGCCATATATGCCGCGCAGGGCATTTACCCCGAACGTCGATGCCCCAGGGTGATTGACCCGGGGATCTTCCCAGGCCCCCGTTAGCCGATGAGGCTCGGTTGCCGCCACAGGATCAAGCGCGCCGGCGTCGTACTTGTAGGCCACTTGCCGCCGCCCCTCGTCCTCCAGGCGAATCTGCCACATAAAATTGCCGGCGAATCGCGCGACCTTGCCGCCCGCCTCGACAAAGGCGTCGACATGGTCGCGCATGTCCCGCGTCCAGTACTCGTCGTGCCCGACGAAGACGGCGCAGGCGTAGCCCTCCAGCGCGTGCGGGTCGTGGTGCAAATCGTCCTGGGTCAGGATATGCACCGTATAACCTTGCTGTTCGGCCCAGACCACAAAGGGTCGTTCGAAAGAAGCCCACCCCGCCAGCGCGTAGTACTTGGCGTAACCGTTAAGGCCCGCCCATTCGATGAATTCATAGCGCGCCGGCCCTGGCTGGCGGGGCCGGGTCGCGTTGACGCAACGTGGCGCATCGTCCGGCAGCCACACCTGCCCGCGCGCCCAGGGTCGCTGTGCCGAGAGCAATGGTGAGCGGCCACGCGGCGTGTCGGGGTGAAGGCCAAAGTAGTGATTGGCACCGCCCCAGTCGTTATAAGCGGCCCACGTCGAGGTGGCCGCAACGAGTACCAAGGCATCGGCACGCTTGCGCAGCGCCTTGACGATAAACAGATGATGGCCGAGGACGCTGCCAGCGCCGTCTTGTACTTCGACGATATAGCCACCCTGCTCGGCATCACCCGGGATTGGCCATTGCAGGAAGACGGGCCATTGGCAGCCATGCTCATAGGCACGTTCAGGCACGGGGTGGAATCGGGCATCCAGGCTGTCGGTGGTATGCAGCGTGCGGGCAATGGCGCCATCGCGATAGATCCTGAGCCGCACCTGCGGGCAGTTCGACGACAGATACAGGCAAACCGAATCACCCGGACTATAGGCGCGGCGATCCGAATAGCACCAGGCGGCCGCCGGGCCTGTTGCTGAAGGCACTTCAACCCAGGTCTCGCGTGCGGCCTGACGGGGCCCGGATGTCTGGCTGACGGTCACGTTGGCGCCGGGGCGTTCACCTCGTGCAGCGGTTTTTTTGATGGCTGTGGATTTCATTGATTCGTACTCCTTTATTCAGCTGATTCGAGCGCCAGGCGCCTCGATGTGCGCAAGGTCGATGCCCGCCGTTTCGTCGATCAGAAACCCCGCCAGGACGGTGACTATGCCCAACCCGATGACATAGCTGACGTACAGATAGCCAAGGTCGGCGCCGCTGAGATAGCTGTGCAGATAGGGGGCCGTGCCACCAAAGATCGCCACTGACACCGACGAGACCAAACCGACGCCTTGTGCCCGTGCCTGGGTGGGTACCTGCTCGGAGAGCACCGCGGGGAAAATCGCCGCGATCAACGACCAGGCGCCGAGCCCCAGCACCTGGGCCAGGAACAGGGTGTAGGGCTCGGTGGTCACCATGATCGAGATGGGATAGGTCAGTACGATCACGCCCACGCCCCAGGCGATGACCATGGGGCGGCGGCCGACCCGATCGGACAACATCCCGCAGACCGGCAACCAGCACACACAGAGGATCTGCGCGAGCAGACTGGCGACATAGGCACCCGTGGCGTCCATGCCTTGGGCAATCGCCGTCGCAGCGCCGAACGTGACCCAGGCGTAGTAAGTGACATTGGCGGCCGCAGCCAGCATGACGATGTTGCGCGCCACGCGCAGCATCTCCGCCGTGGACAGCTTGCGCGGCGGCCGCGCTTGCCCCTGCTGCGCGACAAACACATGGGATTCCTGCGCACCGCGGCGCAAGAACAGTGCGTAAATACCGAGCACGCCCCCCAGGGCGAAACCTATCCGCCAACCGTAGTCACCCATGGCCTGCGCGCCCAGCAGCCAGGTGAGCGTCGCCGCCACGGCCGTCGCCGCCATCACCCCCAGCGTCACCCCCACATACACCGAACTCGACCATAAGCCCCGCTGTTTGCTCGGGGCGATCTCGGCGACATAGGTGTACGAAACCCCTGTCTCGCCACCATGGGCGAGCCCCTGCATCAACCGGAAAAACAGCAGCGCGCCCGAGGCGTAAAGGCCGATGCTCTGGTAGTCAGGAATCAGCGCGATGCCCAGGCTGCTGAGCGCAAGCAGCAGCATGGTGAGCACCATGATGGTCCGACGCCCCAGGCGGTCGCTCAGTCGGCCGAACAACCAGCCGCCGACAGGCCGTGCGACAAAGCCACCGGCAAACACCGCCAGGGTCGCGAGCATCGCCGAGCGCGCATCGCTCTTGTCGAACAGGTTGCTTGCCAGGTACACCGAAAAGGTTGCGTACAGGGTCCAGTCAAACCATTCGAGCGCATTGCCGATACTTGCCGCGCGCAACGATTTGAGGCGTCCTTGGTGAGACGTCGTATTGTTCATGGTCAGTTCCTGATAACGGAGGGGATTGCAGCGATTTGGCCAATCGGCTCAAAGGTGCAGCGCGGGCTTGGGCTGGCGAACGCCAGGGGCAGAAGGGACGCGAACCCGCAGCGCAATCAGCAGCGCGGCCAGCAACATCAACACGGCCGCCGCGACGAATACGCCCGCGCTGCCACCGAAGCTGAACACGGCACCGCCAGCGGCGGCGCCTGTCGCGATGGCGGACTGCACAGAGGCCACCACCATGCCGCCGGCGCTTTCCGCCTGGTCAGGGACCGCGCTGGCCACCCAGTTCGACCACGCCACCGGCACCCCGCCAAAGGCCAGGCCCCAGATCGCCAGGAGTATCGCCTGCCCCGGCAACGACGCCGGCAACAGCACCAACGCCAGAGCGGCGACGCCGACCAGGGCGGGCATCAACACCAGGGTGGCCAGGGGGTGGTGTTCCAGCAGCCGCCCGGCCAACAGCGTGCCGACGAAGTTGGCCACACCGAACCCCAGCAACATCAGTGACAGCCCTTGCGCGCCAATGCCGGTAGTGCCTTCAAGGAATGGCCGAACATAGGTGAACATCGCGAAGTGCCCGCTGTGCACCAGCACACACCCGAACATCCCCATGGCGATGCCTGGCCGCTGCAACACTTCTAAAACAGTGCGCAGCCTCGCCGGCCGACGCGGCGCAAGGCGCGGCAGGGTGAACGACTGGAAAGCCAGGGTCACCATGCCGACCGCCGCCGCGGCAAAGAACGCGCTGCGCCAGCCATACAGCCCGCCCAGATAGCTGCCCAGCGGCACGGCAACGACGGTGCCGATGGCAATGCCGCTGAAAATGATCGACAGCGCCCGGGGCAATAGTGCGCTCGGCACCAGGCGCATCGCGACCGCCGCCGCCATGCTCCAGAACCCGCCAAGGGCAATCCCCAGCAAGATGCGCATCAACAACAGCACCGCGAAGCTGGAAGACACGGCGACCAACAGATTGGAAGCGACCATCAACGTGGAAAACCCCAGCAACACCAGGCGACGGTCGATGCCACGGGTCAGGCCTGGCACCAACAAGCCGGCGAACAGCGCGACGACGGCTGTCACCGTGACCGCCTGGCCCGCCAGCGCTTCGGACACCCCCAGGTCAGTGGCCATCAGCGTCAACAGACTGGCCGGCAGGTACTCGGCGGTCAGTAAGCCGAACACCCCCATTGCCAACGAAAACACGGCCATCCACGCGGGGGTCGCAGGCTCTACATCCAGGTCGACGCCAGAATGGCGGTCGGGTACGGCATTGCAGACACAATCGGTCATTGTAGGGATCTCTCAATCTTCAAGGCGAACCGAAGTCTAGGCGCCGGAATCTGGATGATCTATGATTGAAAACCTCTACTTTTTGACCGAAACACCTGAATAATGCCAGCTGACCCGTTTGCGCTCTCCTCCGACCTCATCAACGAGCTGTTGCGCGGCATGCGCCTGCGCGGTGTCGAATACCGGCGCATCCAGGCCGGCCCTACCTTCGGCCTGGGCTTCACGGAGAAACCCGGGCACGCCTGGTTCCACTTCATCGCCGCCGGCCATGCGGTGCTGCGCATGGACGATGGCACCCCTTACGCGCTGTCGGCCGGCAACGCCGTGTTCATCTCCCATGGCGCGGCCCATCAACTGCTTTCCCATCCGGACGCGCCTGTGCTGGACATCAACGGTCTGGACGGCGCCCCGCTCGGTGACTGCGTCAGCGCAGTGGCCACCGGAACCGATGCCAGCCCCGCGCCGAGCACTCTTTTGTTCAGTGGTTGCATGGAGTTTGAACTGGGCAGCATCCATGGCCTGGGCAGGTTGATGCCGGGCCTGATGCTGATTGATGCCGGCGGCCAGCGTTACCCCGGCCTGGTGCCGATCCTGACCACCATGGAACGCGAGGTCAGCGCCGCACGCATCGGCTTCGCCGGTATCCTCGCGCGGTTGGCCGACGTGGTGGCGGCAATGGT
The DNA here is from genome assembly GCF_024655625.1 of Pseudomonas sp. 18.1.10. NCBI lineage: Bacteria > Pseudomonadati > Pseudomonadota > Gammaproteobacteria > Pseudomonadales > Pseudomonadaceae > Pseudomonas > Pseudomonas sp. 18.1.10. The sequence continues at coordinate 15,770 of NZ_JANLGL010000055.1, read as the reverse complement.
CGTTCGCGGCTGGGTAGAGTGCGCCTGCGGCAATGCCTCAGGCCTGGTCGCCGCCTTGCGCGACCCGCGCTTGGCCGGCGCACTGCTCGCGCTCCATCAGCAACCGGGCCGCGACTGGACCGTTGCGCAGTTGGCCGAGCAGTGCAATACCTCACGTTCGGTGTTCGCCGACCGCTTCCAGGTGACGATCGGCATGACCCCGCTGCGCTATGTCACCGAGCTGCGCATGCGGCTGGCAAGCCAGTGGCTGACCCTCGAAAGGCTACCGATTGAAGAGGTAGCCCAGCGTTTGGGCTACACATCGCAGGCCGCTTTCAGTCGTGCATTCAAGCGCATTACGGGCAAGACACCGGGATTGAGTCGTAAGGTGAAGCAGCCTTCGGTTACTTGAAACCGAGCACAAATGGTTTGGTTGCTGACGCACCTCAAGTCCCACTCTTCACCTTACTCCAAACCCGCGTGCGCACCCGCTCCAACTTGAGCGGCAGCGGCTCCAGCGGAAACAGCGTGTCCAACACCTGTTTCGCCGGATACACCCCGGGATTGTCGCGCACCCGCTCATCCAACAACGCCGTGGCGTCCTTGTTCGCATTGGCGTAACTCAGGTAATTGGACGTCTGCGCAATCACCGGCGGGCGCAGCATGTAGTCGATGAACGCCAGCCCCTGCTGGGGGTTCGGTGCATCGTTGAGCAGCACCAGGCTTTCGACCCACACCGGCGCGCCTTCCTTGGGAATGCTGTACTGGATCTGGCGGCCACTGCCCGCTGCATCGGCGGCTTTCTTGGCGTCCATCACGCCGCCGGCCCAGCCGACCACCGCGCAGATGTTGCCATTGGCGAGGTCGGTGATGAAGCGCGATGAGTCGAAGTAGCGGATATGCGGGCGCAGTTTCAGCAGCAGCGCCTGGGCTTTCTGGTAGTCGTCCGGGTTCTGGCTGTTGTAGGGCAAGCCCAGGTAATGCAGGGCGATGGGGATGATTTCGCCCGGGGCATCCAGCATGGCCACTCCGCAGGTGTCCAGCTTGGCGAGGCTTTCTTCCTTGAAGATCAGGTCCCAGGAGTTGACCGGGGCGTCGGCGCCGAGGACGGCGCGGATTTTTTCCACGTCGTAACCAATGCCCGTGGTGCCCCACAGGTAGGGCACGGCGTAGCGATTGCCGGGGTCGTTGCTCTGCACCTTGGCCAGGATGGCCGGGTCAAGATGAGTGGCGTTGGGCAGCTGCGCGCGATCCAGCTCCTTGAGCACGCCCGCCTTAATCAGGTTGGGCAGCAGGTCGCCGGTGGCCACCACCACGTCGTAGCCACTGCGGCCGGCCATGAGTTTGCTCTGCATGACTTCACTGTTGTCGAACACGTCATAGGCGCTGTGTATGCCGGTCTGCGCCTGGAAGGTTTTCAGCGTGTCGGGGGCGATGAAGTCGTACCAGTTGTAGATATTGACCTGCGGTTCTTCTGCCCGGGCGCAGGTCACCGCGCCACAGATCAAGCAGGCCAGGCCCCAGCGTACGTATCGAGTCAGGATCATCGAGCACTCCTGGGCGTTACCGCCCGTTTATTGTTTTGGTTGGGGGAGATACATCAGCGCAGCAGCAGTTCCCGACGTCCATCGGCATGCTGCACGCTCTCGCCGCTCAGGTGCAGGCGACGATCATTGAGGTAGTGATAGTCCGCGCGGGCGGCTTCGAGCTGCGTCAGGTCCAGGGTCACGACTTGCCGGGTTTCATCGCGCCCAGCCTCGAACAGCGGGCGGCCAAACGGGTCGATGGCGGCGCTGCCACCGGCAAATACCAGGCCGTCGTCGCCCTCGCCAACGCGGTTGACCATCACGCTGAACACCTGGTTTTCCTGGGCGCGGGCCATGATGGCGGTGCGGTGTACCGGGCCATAGGGGTCCATATTGCCGTTGGTGACGATGATGAGCTCGGCCCCCAACTGGGCCAGGGCGCGGGCGGTTTCCGGCAGTTCGATGTCGTAGCAGATCAGGATGCCGATGCGGATACCCTTCCACAGCGCCGTGACAAAACGGTCGCCCGGGGTGATGTCGCCGCGCTCGGAAGGCCACAGGTGGGTCTTGCGATAACGCATCGCAATGCCCTCGGGCGTGACCAGTACCGAGGTGTTGTAGTGCACGCCGGCATCGCTCTCGACCAGGCCGATGACCACCGACACATCACGCTCGCGGGCGGCCTGTTGGATGGCACGCAACGCCGGGCCGTCAAGGGGTTGCGCCACCTCGGCCAATTGTTCGCCGGCGACGAAACCCATCAGATGAGTCTCGGGAAACACCAGCAGGTCGGTGTCCGCGCCACACGTGGCGATGGCTTCCAGGGCGCGTCGCAGGTTATAAGCAATGTCGCCGTCACGGCCGGCCAGTTGCATGAGTTCGATCTTCATCGTGGGTCCTTGTGCACAGTAGGCTGGCAACGAGTATGGGCCGTACCCCCATGGCACAAAATCACTTCGATGGGGTAACCCCGAATGGGTAGCGAGATGCACCTGACCTTGCAGGACCTGGCCTGGCATGACGCCGTAGGTCGGTTGATCGAAACGCTGGACCGGCCGAATTTCTGGACGTCACTCACGCGCCTGCTCGGGCGTTATGTGCCGATGGACAACTGGGTGGTGTTGATATTCAGCGCGGGGCGCCCGCAGCTGCTGGCCGAGTCGCCGGCGCAGGAAAGCGCCAGCGACTCGCTGTTCCAGGACTATCTCAAGGGCTTGTACTTGCTCGACCCGTTTTACCTGGCCAATCGCGAAGCGCCGCAAAGCGGGTTGTTCCAGCTGGATGACGTCGCACCGGAATGCTTTGAGCAGACCGATTATTACCAGCGCTACTTTCGCCTGAACATTGTCGCCGACGAGGTCCACTTCAATGTGCAACTCGACGCGGAGCGCACCCTGAGCCTGTCCCTGGGCAGCAGCACACGCTTTACCCAGGAACACTTCGCGCTGCTGGGGTTGATCCAGCCTTGGGTCGCCGGGCTGATGCGCCAGCGCTGCGCCTTTGAACAAGGCTTCAAGCGCACACCGGAACCCGCGACAGACTGGCAGGAACGCGTGGACTCACCCGGGCTGCACATCAGCTCAACCTTGACCAGCCGCGAAACCGAGGTGGCCCAGTTGATGCTCAGTGGCTGCTCGAACAAGGAGATCGCCCGCAAGCTGGCGATCTCGGCCGAGACGGTGAAAGTGCACCGCCGGCACCTGTACAACAAGCTGGGGATCAAGTCCCAGTCCGAGTTGTTCCTGTTGTTCCTGCAAGCTCAGGAGTGAGGCGCCCAGCCCACCTGTTTCAGCGCCGCCAGCAGTTGCTCGGGCTTGAGGGCCAGCGCGGTCTTGCCCCGGCCGTGCACATCGTTGGCGGCCAGCATGGCGTTGATAATCGCTTCTTCAACCGCGTCCGCCGCCGCGACAAACAACGCCGAGATATAGTCGTTGTTGACCATCTGCAACGCCGTCGTCGGCGGCCCTGGCTGCCCGAGGTTGGCCACCGGCAACCCGCTGTTGCCCACCGAGAACGCGATGAAAATATCGCCACTGTCGTCTTCGGTACCTCCCCCCACCCGTGCCAAACCGATGCTCGCCCGCTGCGCCAGGCGTGTGCACTGGTGCGGCAATAACGGCGCATCCGTCGCCAGGGTAATCACGATGGAACCCATGCCGGGCACGCCGACATTCACCGGGCCGTCGTAGGGCGAAGGCACATCCTTCAACACGTTGCCAACCGGGTAACCCGCCACCCGCAACGCGCCGCGCGCGCCGTAGTTGGCCTGCACCAGCACGCCGACGGTCCAACCGCCCTCCTCCTCGCTCAGTACCCGTGACGACGTACCGATGCCGCCCTTGAACTCATGGCAGATCATGCCGGTGCCACCGCCCACACAACCTTCCTGCACCGCACCGCTACGGGCGTCAGCCAGCGCCGCGTGCACATGCTCGGCGGTCACGTGCTGGTCCCAGATATCACTGAGGATGCCGTCGTAGGTCTCCAGCACCACCGGCATGCACCAGTAGGTGTGCTGCTGGCCCATCTCACGCTCGGCGGCGACCAGCGCATCACGCACCACGCCGACGCTGTGGGTATTGGTGTAGGCGATGGGCGTGGTCAACAGGCCGGCTTCGCGAATCCACTCCAGGCCCGTGGCGTCGCCGTTGCCATTGAGCACATGCACACCGGCAAAACACGGCGCCAGGTGCGCGGCAACCGCACGCGGCTCGATAACGGTGACGCCGGTGTGCATGGACCGGTCGGCGTGCTCGGCATTGAGGGTGTGATGGCCGACGCGCACGCCGGGGACGTCGGTGATGGCGTTGAACGCCCCCGGCTTGCCGTCGCCGATGGTGATGCCCAGATCTCGTAAACGCATGTTTTTACTCTCAATTGTCGAGTGAAGAACGTGCGACGAGTCTAGGTTCACCCTGTATCGGTGACGATAACCCTCTGTTGTTACCCCCGAGGCGTTAGGCCACCAGAGGTGTAGACTCTCGCGGACTTTACAGACCGCCACCACAGGTGATGCATGGACCCACTGTCCGAAGTGCTGTCCTTATTGAGAGTTCGCAACTATCACAGCGCCTCGCTCACCTTGGGCGGCGCGTGGGCATTCCATTTTCCGCGTAGGGAAGGCATCAAGTTCACTGCCGTGGCCAAGGGCAGTTGCTGGCTGCACGTAGAGGGCGAGCAACTGCCCCAGCGACTCCAGCAAGGCGATTGCTTCCTGATGACTCGGGGCCTGCCTTTCACCCTCTACAGCGACAAGTCGCAGCCCGTCATGGGCGCAGACGAGCACGTTCAAGCACTTGCCGCCAACGAACTGTCCCTGCACTACGGTGGCGACGACGTTCAACTGGTCGGTGGCCGCTTTGACTTCACCGGTACGCCTGCCCAGCTGCTGCTCGGCACCTTGCCCTCACTGGTGCATGTGTCCGGCGACGAGCCGCAGGCGTCGGTCCTGCGCTGGGCACTGGAGCGTTTTATCGGTGAGCTGCAGCACAAACGCCCCGGCCGTTCACTGATGAACGAACACCTGGCACACATCATGTTGGTCGAAGTCCTTCGCGCCCATCTGGCGACACTGGGCAATCACGGGACCGGCTGGTTTTTCGGCCTCGCCGACCGCAATCTCAACCTCGCCCTGAGCGCTTTGCATGACGACCCGGCTCACCGCTGGACCGTGCAGGCACTGGCGCAACGTGCCAACATGTCGCGCTCGGCCTTCGCTCTGCGCTTCAAGCAGGTCGTCGGCACAGCGCCAATGGAGTACCTCACCCATTGGCGCATGTTGCTGGCGAGTGACCGGTTGCAGAACTCCGATGATTCGGTCTCGACCATCGCGTTCTCGCTGGGCTACGAATCAGAGAGTGCATTCAGCACCGCCTTCAAGCGCGTCATGTCCCAATCACCGCGCCATTACCTGCGCGACCACGTCGGCTAGTGCAGGCCGCCCCCGATCACCAACACCTCGCCGGTGATCCAGCCCGCGTCTGCCGACGCCAGGAACGCTACCGCAGGCGCGATATCCTGCGGTTCGCCGATACGTCCCAACGGCGTAATGGCCTCGATCTGCTGGCGGAACGCGTCCTCGAAAAAACCGCTGGCGTGCACGCCTTCAGTCACGACCAAGCCCGGGTTGACCGAGTTCACGCGGATGTTCCTGGGCCCCAACTCATTGGCCAGCGTGCGGGTGATCGCATCCACGGCGCCCTTTGAGGCGGTGTACACCGTCGAGTTGGCCGGGGTGAATGCGGTCACGCTGGAGCTGATATTGATGATGCTGCCGCCCGCCGGATTAAACACCGCAACTGCCGCCTGGGTGCACTGGATCAGGCCCAGCACATTCAGGTTGAACTGACGGTGAAACTCTTGCTCGGTGATCTGCGCCAGCGGGCTGGTGGCATAGACCCCCGCGTTGTTGACCAAAATATCCAGATGCCCGTGTTCATGCACTATTGCCTTGAACAGCGCCTTGACGTCGAGGCTGTTGGACACATCCGCCTGGATCGCGTGAGCCCTGGCGCCGGTTTGCAGGATCTCTGAAACCACACGGTCGGCATCCTCACGACTGTTGGCGTAGTTGACGATAACGGTGGCGCCCTCCTTGGCCAATTGCTTGGCAATCGCCGCGCCAATGCCCTTGGAGGCACCGGTGACCAATGCGATTTTCTTCTGCAGCTTTTTCATCTTCACTTCCCTCTCAGGCGGGTTCAAATCGATAGAACCAGCCTAAGAGGTTCGGCATCTCGGGTTAATAGCCAGGCCTCCAGGAAACATTCGTGATCGTCCAGACTAGCCTTGCTCAACCAACGCACGCCCCTGCTCCCACAACCCGGTCATGCGCCACTGCTGCTCCAGCACACCTTCACCAAACGGCCGCACGCCCCCGAGGTTTTCCCCGAGCGCTTGAAAGTACGCGCCCTCTTCAAACAACAAGATCCATTCAGCCGATTGCAGCAAATCCGGCCCGAAGAACGTCGCACCGCCATTGGCTTCCAGCACCGCTGGCGTGTGCGGGTTGGCGGCGAGGACGTCGAGGATGAACTCGGCTTCGGGCTGACGCCGGTCGATATACACCGGCAACTCCCGGGCCAGCGTCACCCGTTGCGCCGCCGCGTAGTTGAGCGGAAACACCCGATGCGCCGCCGCGTAGCCCCCCAAATACGGCGTGTGCACATGGATCACCACATTGACCCGCGGCGCGCCGCGAAAGGTCGCCGCATAACGGCGGCCACCGCCGCCCTGGCGGCTGGCGCTCAGCGGCTGGCCCGGCGCCAGGTGTTCATCCAGGTGCACCACGCCGTCGTAGCTGGCGACCACTGCACGGATGCTTTGGTCATCGTCCCACGGGCCGGGGGTGGCCACGACGATCAGCAAGTCGCTGCCCGGCACGCGCACATGGGCCTGGAAGGTGTTGGTGGCGGTCAAGGTGCGGGTGTCCTTGAGCACCTTGAAAATCTTCGCGGTATTGCGCTTGGTCTGTTCGACCTGGTGCAGCAGGGCTTCACTCAACGGGGCAGGCTGGCTCACTTGATGAACTCCAGAATCAGGGAATGGGTGACGCAACCTCTCAGCACGAGTTGTGCCAGCCGCCACAGGCCCGTGATCCGGGGCGTGGGCGCCGCGCGGATGTTGTCTCCCCAGCAACCACTGCTGACCGACTGCTGCCACAGCAGCACCCCGCCCCGCGCGTAGACGGGGCGCGCCCGCAATTACGCTGCCGCGGGGGACTGGCATGGGCGTTGCTATCAGCCTCTGCAACGTTTTCCATTTCCTTTCGGGAGCCTGTATGAGCACGGAGTTTTTCTGGCGGTTGCCCCTCGGCACCGACGGCCAGCAACTGAGTACAGACCTGCACACTCGCGGCAGCTTCAACCGCAGCCCCGGGCACATCGCGCCGGGCCGGCGGCCCAACGGTGAGCCGGATGGCTTCACCTACATCGACTACATCGCGCAGGTGGCCAAGGCCGCCGAACTGGCGGGCTTCGAGGGCGCGTTGCTGCCTACCGGCCCGGAGCCGTGGATCGTCGCTGCGGCGCTGGCCCGGGAAACCCGGCGCATCCGTTTCCTGGTGGCGTTCCAGGCCACCTGGACCCTGCCCGCCTACGCCGCGCAGCAGGCCGCGATCCTACAACACCTCAGCCACGGGCGCCTGGACTGGAACATCATCACCGGCGGCAACCCGGCCAGCCAGCGCGCCCAGGGTGACTTCCTCGACCATGACCAGCGCTACCAGCGCACCGGTGAGTTCCTCGACATCATCCAGGGCCTGTGGGAACACGAGCAGTTTTCCTATGAGGGCCAGGTCTACCAGCTGGAGAATGGCTCGCTGCCCCCCGGCCTGCGCGACGAACGCAAACCCGGCGTGTACTTTTCCGGTTTCTCCGAGCCCGCGCTGGACGTCGCCGCCAAGCACGCCGACGTGTACCTGAACTGGGCCGAGCCGCTGGACAAACTCCAGCCGCACATGGACCGGGTGCGCGAGCGCGCCGCGCAACAAGGCCGCGAAGTGCGCTTCGGCCTGCGCGTGGACCTGTTCGCCCGGGAAACCGAAGAAGCCGCCTGGCGCGACCTGCGTCGCCAGTTCGACGCCGTGGGCAATCGCGGCAGCAGCGAGGCCAAGGCCTTTGTCGGCGGTTCGGATTCGGTGGGCGGCGCACGCCAGACGGCTTATCACCAGAACGTCGATCGCTTCGAAGACCTGATTATCGGCCCCAACCTGTGGGCCGGTTTTGCCAAGGCCAAGCCCGGCCCCACCGTGGGCCTGGTGGGCAGCCACGAAAACGTCGCCGAACGCCTGGCCGAGTACCGCGACGCGGGCTTCTCGACCTTTATCCTCGCCAGCAACCCGCACCTGGAAGAAGCCCTGCGCATCGGCCAGGAAGTATTGCCGCTGGTGCAAGACCGCCCTTCGCGCTGAACAGGATGACCATGAGCACACCTTCTCTCGATACCCTCTGGTACACCCACAGCCCGGTGCCGACCGGCCTCGGCATCGCTGTGGAATCCGGGCGCCTGGCCGAAGCGTTCCTGCCCTCGGGCACCACTATCCAGGCCCTGCGCGAGTCCAGCGAGCGCGACATCCGTGAAGCCCACTACGACCATCACCTGCCCAACTCCGTGCGCCACGGCGGCAACATCCCGGCGATCTGGGCCTATGCCAATGGCGGCGACACACGCCTGCTGGGGTTGTCGTGGAGCGATGAAGTGCAGTTGATCCTGACCACCGTCGAAAGCGGCGTGAAAACCGTGCGCGACCTCAAGCACCGCCGCTTCGGCATCCCCAAGTGGGCCAACGTGCAGATCGACTTCACCCGCGCCCAAGCCCTGCGCGGCCTGGAAAACGCGCTGAAGCTCGAAGGCATGAGCGTCAGCGACGTGGACCTGGTGGACTACCCCTACGGCGGCACCTACAGCGACGAACAGATGCGCCACGTCCACGGCGCCCAGGTGTCGTTCGGCTTCAACCGCGCGCAAAGGCGCAACAATGAACTGATCGGCCTGCTGCGCGGCGACATCGACGCGATCTTTCTCAAGGGCGCCCACGCCGTGCAACTGGCCGCCGAGTTCGGCCTGCATGTGGTGATCGACACCGGCTCCCACCCCGACCCGATGATCCGCTCCAACAACGGCACGCCGCGCACACTCACCGTGGACGGGCATCTGCGCGAGCATCACTTCGACGCCGCGAAAACCATCGTCGACTGCGTACTGCGCGCCGAGCAATGGGCCTGGGCCAACCCCGAGAAGACCCGCCAGTTCCTCGCCCGCGAACTCAACACCAGCGAGTACTGGGTGGCCACGGCCTATGGCGAAGATGCCCATCGGCGCCTGCGTACCATGCTTGATGAACAGTCGATCCTGGCGTTGCAGGACTTCACCGATTTCCTTCATCGCTGGCAGTTCATCCCACGGCGTTTCGATGTGCGTGACTGGATTGATTTCAGCGTGCTGGAAAGTGTCCTCGGTGCCACTTCACGCTTGTCCGTCTAGTTTCATGGCGCGCACCCTGGCCGGCTTGCCGGCCTTTTTTTCGCCCATGGAAAAGCCCGCCTGCTCACCCGCAAACAGCCCCTTGCTGCCCCACTGCTGCTGGGGCAGCAAGGCGCTGCGAATGCCCGTATAAAACCTATATATATCAACAACATAAAACTTGGCACAGGCCCTGCTATAGCGCTGTAGCTTTCCAGGTTTGCAGCGCACTTAAAAGACAACTTAAGCAGACCGAAAAGTACCAGCACCATTACTTTCGGAGGGGTTATGTACCGCATCAACAGGATCACCCACAGCCTATGGCTGGCCACCGCATTGATCGGCACGCTGCACAGCCTGCCCGCACTGGCACAGGAACAGACGCCCGCCGCTGACGACAGCGCGCCCACCCTCAAATCGGTGACGGTCACCGCCCAGCGCCGCGAAGAAAGCGTGCAGGACATCGCCAACGCGGTCAGCGCCGTGTCCGGCGAAAGCCTCGGCCAGACCGGCACCGACTATATCGGCAAGGCCCTCAAGTTCGTGCCCAACGCCCAGGCCAACAACCCGGACGGTGATGCACGGCCGCGCTGGTACATTCGCGGCGTGGGCACGGGTGACCAGGGCGCCGCCACGGTGTTCCCGGTGGGCGTGTACGTCGACGATGTGTACCTCAACGCGCCACTGGCCGGCGGCGACCCGCTGTTCGACCTCGACCGCATCGAGATCCTGCGCGGCCCGCAAGGCACGTTGTATGGCAAGAACACCACCGGTGGCGCGGTGAACATCCTGACCAAAAAGCCGAGCTTCGAGAACGACGGCTACGCCACCCTCGGCTACGGCAGCAAGAACGAAAAAATCGTCAATGGTGCCCTCGGCGGCACCCTGGTGGAAGACCGCCTGGCCGCGCGCGTGTCGCTGTATTCCAAGGAACGCGACGGTTTTATCAAGAACGTCTACGACGACAAGGACTACGACCGCGTCGACAACAAGGCCGTGCGCCTGCAATTCCTCGCCAAGCTCAACCCCGACCTCACCGCACTGTGGACCCTGCACGACAGCCAGACCCGTGGCACCGCCGCCGGCCTGTTGCCGGTGGGCAGTTTCCCGTGGCTGGGCGGCTACAACCGCAGCAACCCGGACCGGCGCTACATCGACAGCAACGTCGACAATAAATCGAAGATCGAGCACGCCGGCACGGCCCTAACCCTCAACTACGACCTGGGTGACTACCGCCTCACCTCGATCAGCGCCTACGACGAAACCAAGCAACGCAGCATCAGCGATGATGACTTGTCGCCGGTGGAAAGCGGGCGCAACTACACCAATAACCGCTGGCGCCAGTACTCCCAGGAGTTCCGTATCGCCTCGCCCACCAGCGAAACCCTGCGCTGGATCCTCGGCACGCACTTCTTCCACGAAGACCTGCAAAGCGCCGGCGCCACCTCGGCCTTGCCGGATGAAGGCGCGTCCGAGGCCAGCTACACCGGCACCTCGTTCAGCCATAAAAACACCAGCTACGCGCTGTTCGGCAACCTGGCCTACGACTTCACCGACCAGTTCACCGTCACTGGCGGCCTGCGCTGGACCCGCGAGAAAAAAGCCATCGACCTGGACTTGGTGCAAACCACCGGCAGCAACTTCAACGGCGACTGGTGGGACTCAGGCTCCCTGCAAAACCCGGTGGACGTGACCGGCGCCGGCATCACCACCAACGGCAATGCCAAGCGCAACAAGACCTGGAGCGCGGTGACCTACGACCTCACCCCGGAATACCGCATCAACGACAACCTGCGGGTGTATGCCCGTTATGCCAAGGGCTTCCGCTCGGGGGCGTTCAACACCGGGCTGTCCAGCAGCCTGGAGCAGTTGAGCACGGTGCAGCCGGAGACCCTCAATTCCTATGAACTGGGGCTCAAGTCCGAGTGGCTCAACGGTCGGGTACACGCCAACGCCAACGTCTTCTACTACGACTACCAGGACATGCAGGTCAGCGCTACCACCACCACCGCCAGTGGCAGCCTGGTGTCGTTGCTCACCAACGGCGCCGAAGGCACGGCGCGCGGCGCGGAGTTCGAACTGGAAGCCCAGGCCACCGACAACCTGCACCTGCAATTGGCCGCCTCGGTATTTTCCAGCGAGTTCACCGGTGACCTGTGGAAAGGCAACAGCTTTATCCGCGCGCCACGCCACACTTACGCGCTGGGTGCCGACTACCGTTTCCCGCTGGATATTCCAGGGGCCCTGGTCCTGGGCGGCGACCTGCGTTACCAGAGCAAGGAATACTTCATCTCGGCGTACCAGCAGTCGCAGTGGACCTGGCTCAACCAGGGCGGCTACACCGTCAGCAATGCGCACCTGAGCTACACCACCGCCGATGAGAAGTACAACATCACCGGCTTCGTCAACAACCTCACCGACAAGCAGTACCAGAACCACGGCATTTCCCTCAACCGTGGCAGCGCGCCGTATTGGGCGTCGTTCGGTGACCCGCGCACCGCCGGTGTGACCGTGACGGCGAAGTTCTGAGGATGCCCGTGAAGACTTCGCGCCCGGGTTTCCTGGTCAACTTCATGCTGCTGGCCACGTTCAGCGGCGCCACCATCGGCATGGCCAAGATCGTCACCACCTTGTACGCCCTGTCGCTGGGGGCGAACGCCATGCAGATGGGGATTATCTCGGCCATGGAATCCTTGGGGATGGTGTTTCTCACCTTGCCGGCGGGTTTCGTGATCGCCCGCTATGGCGCCAAGCCGATCTATTGTGTGTCGAGCCTTGGCCCGATGCTGGTCAACCTGCTGATCCCGCTGTTCAGCGGTTGGCTGTGGCTGGCGCTGGCGCAGTGGTTGATCGGCTTGTTCATTCCGTTTCGCATCGTCGCGATGAACAGCGCGTTCCTGCGCGAACTCAAGCACCTGGGGTTGAGCAAGGCCGGCTGGTATCGCGGCGCCTTGACCCTTGGCCTGGGTTTGTTGGGGCCGCTACTGGGCAACCAGTTCAGCGCTGAGGGCCAGTTTCACTGGGCCTTTGTGCTAATCAGCCTGTGCTTTGGTGCGATGGCGGTGTACAGCCTGAGCTTCTGGGAAGGTGAACCACCCAGCGAGCGCGCGCCGGCGCTCAACCTGGCGGCCATGTTCAGCGAGACCCGCGCACTGCTGGGGCATCGGGACATCCGCGAGCCGTGCGCCATGGAGGCGCTCAACAGTGCGACCACCTCGGTGTTCAGCACCTTCATCATCCTCTATGCACTACAGGAAGCGGGCTTGTCCCAGGACCGTGCGGTGGCGTTGGTGGTGATCGAAGGGGTCGGCGCGGTGCTGGCGCTGTTTGGCCTGGGCTACTTGCTGCGCCATCTCAGCCAGGGCTTGGCCTATGGCTTGAGCCTGCTGTTTGGCCTAGCGGCGCTGCTGCTGATCGGGCTGAGTCAGGACTTTGCCTGGCTGGCCCTGGCCGGGGTTCTGCTGAGCCTTGCGGCCGCCGCTTTGCACCTGCTGAACATGAACCAACTCAGCCAGCAAGTGCAGGACAAGAGCAAGGTCTCGGGGCTGTTCCAGCTCGCCTCCATGGCCGGTGGTTTTGTCGGTGCGATGGCGGGCGGTGTGACCAGTTACCTGATCGGCCTCGGCCCGCTGTTTGTGTGCTGGGCGCTGCTGATCCTGGTAATTGCGGCGGCCTGGTATACGGCGCGGCGCCAGGTGCCGGTCGCAGCCTGACTGCTGCTGTAGCAGCAGTGCACCAGCAACGCGTTGCCCCTGCAGCAGCGCGTTTGCCCGCCTTCCCTCGTGTTTGCCGGGCCGTGGGCCTTGGCATACAAGCTGCACTATTGCCTTCAAGCAGACTGATAAGAGTATCCCCATGCCCCAACCTTCACTGCCGGTGCTTGCGTCCCGGCTCTCATGGCTTATTTCGCCGCTGGCCTTGCTTGGCCTGTGGGCCGGCGTCGCGGCGGCCGGGGTATTCCCCCGGCAGTTGCTGGTGCCGCCCGCCCAGGTGTGGCGCACCTTTGCGCTGCTGCTGGAAAACGGCGAACTGCTGGACCACTTGCTCACCAGCCTCGGCCGCCTGGGCTGGGGCCTGAGCATTGGTGCGGCGAGCGGATTGCTGTTCGGCTTGCTGATGGGCCTGTCGAAAACCGTGGAAGCCTATTGCGGGCCGCTGTTCCATAGCCTGCGGCAGATCCCGAGCCTGGCCTTGATTCCTCTGCTGGTGCTGGTGTTCGGCATCGATGAAATCTTCAAGATCGTCATCGTTGCCGAGGCGGCGTTTTTCCCCCTGGCGTTGGCCACCAGCCAGGGCGTCAAGGGCATTCCCCGCAGTTATTTCGAGGTGGCGGCGGTGTATCGCCTGCCCTGGCTGAGCCTGGTCAAGGCCGTGGCATTGCCGGCGGTGACGCCGCAGATTGTCACCGGCCTGCGCATCGGCCTGACCCGCGCCTGGGTGGTACTGATCGCCGCCGAACTGCTGGCGGCCGACAGCGGCCTGGGGCAGATGATCGAGATGGCGCGGCAGATGTTGCGCATCGACGTGGTCATGGTCGGCATCGTGGTCACTGGCCTGGTCGGCTTCGCCCTCGACTGGTCCCTGCGTCGCCTTGAGCGCCGCTTGCAGCGCTGGCAACCGACGCGGGTGGCGCCATGAAACGCCTGCTGCGACACGCCCGTGGCGCGCTGCTGCCCCTGCTGTTGCTGGCCGCCTGGGAGTACGCCTCGCGCCAGGGTGCCAGCGGCGCCTACGCCGTGGTGTCGTTGGCCCAGGTGGTGGCCGGGTTGGTGGAGATTGTCGGCAACGGCGAGCTGCTGACCAACCTGCTCGCCAGCCTGCTGCGCACCACCCAGGGCCTGTTGTTTGGCGTGCTTGCCGGCACCCTGATCGGCGCCAGCATGGCGTTGTCCGCCTGGGGCGAGCGCCTGGTTGCACCGCTGTTCCACAGCCTGCGGCAAGTGCCGATGCTGGCCTGGATTCCCTTGATCGCCCTGTGGTTCGGCAATGGCGAAAGCGCCAAGGTGCTGATCGTCGCCCTGGCCGCCAGCTACCCGATGGCCCTCAACACCTTCGAAGGCCTGCGCCAGGTGGATGCGCGCCACCTCGAAGTCGCCCAGGCCCTGGTCCTCAGCCGCCGCCAACGCTTTGCCCTGGTGCTGCTGCCGTCGGCACTGCCAAGCCTGTGTACCGGCGTGCTGCAAGCGATTGCCTTCGCCTGGGTCACGGCGGTGGGCAGCGAACTGTTCCTCTCCGCCGGCCCCGGGCTGGGCAACCTGATGATGAATGCCGAAGCCGGCGCGCGCATGGAGATCATCCTGCTGTGCGTCATCAGCATCGCCGCCCTGGGCTACGGCATGAGCCTGTTATTCACCTGCCTGAGCCGCTACCTGCTGCGCTGGCGCCCCTGATTCTGGAAGGCTTGGACATGACTGCAATCGCACCAGACATTGTTTCCCTGACACCCCACACCCTGCCCGGCGCCCTTGAAATCAAAGGGCTGAGCAAGGACTACAGCCTCAAGGGCCAGCGCCTGCCCGTGCTTGACGGTATCGACCTGCAGGTCGCCCCCGGCGAGTTCGTCAGCATCGTCGGGCCCAGCGGCTGCGGCAAATCCACCTTGCTGCGCTTGATCCTCGGCCTGGACAACGACTACCGCGGCCAGATCCTCCTTGACGGCCAACCCGTGACCGGCACCAGCCTCGACCGGGGCATCGTGTTCCAGGACCATCGTCTGTTCCCGTGGATGACCGTCAGCCAGAACATCGCCCTGGCCCTGAAAAACCACCGCCTGAGCGCCAAGGCCAAGCAGCAGTTGGTGGACGAGCACATCGCCAAGGTCAACCTCGAAGGCTTTGCCGACGCCTACCCGCACCAACTCTCCGGCGGCATGGCCCAACGCGCCGCCATCGCCCGCGCGTTAATCAACACGCCAAAAGTGCTGCTACTCGACGAACCCCTGGGCGCCCTGGATGCCCTGACCCGGGTGTACCTGCAACAGGAACTGCAACGTATCTGGGTCAAGCAGCGGTGCACGGTCATCATGGTCACCCATGACATCGAAGAGGCGCTGTACCTGGGGGATCGGGTGATCGTGATGCAGGCGCATCCGGGCAAGATCCGGCGGGAGATTGTGGTGGGGTTGCCCCATCCGAGGGATCATCTGTCACCGCAGTTGCACGGGTTGAAGGCGCAGCTGCGCGCTGAGTTGCTAGGGGAACATCAGGCCTGACACATCCAAAAAATGTGGGAGCTGGCTTGTGTGGGAGCGGGCTTGCTCGCGAATGCGGTGGATCAGTCGAAATATAGGTGACTGATACTCCG
>NZ_JANLGL010000054.1:0-32642 GCF_024655625.1 Pseudomonas sp. 18.1.10 | reverse complement strand
TCAGCCAACTCCTCCGGTACTGACCCACCGCCTTCGCGAGCAAGCCCGCTCCCACATTTGAATCTTCACCTATTCAGATAGCTATCAGCGGTTCAGTGGCGCCACGAAGCGGCTGTCCGCAGCACTGTAGACCCACGGTTCATCCACATCGGTGACCTTGAAGCGCAAGGTCTGCGAGCTGCTCGCCGGCTTGTCCGCCAGCAACGCCACCGACACCGGCACGTCGCTGATTTCGCCTGGCGCCAGGCTGATCTCGGTCTTGCCTTGCAACTGGAAGCCATCGGCGTCCACCAGCTCCAGGCGGTAGTCCTGGCGTTGCTGGGTCTTGTTGATGACCTTGAGGCTGTAGATGTTTTCGATCAAGCCCTGGGCGTTCTCGCGGAACATGCCCCGGTCCTTGGTCACATCCAGCGAGACCATCGGCCGTTCGATCAACGCCACCACCAGCGCGGCGATCATCACCAGCAGCACGGCACTGTAGCCGATCAGGCGTGGCCTGAGCAGATGGGTCTTGCCACCTTGCAGTTGATGCTCGGAGGTATAGCTGACCAGGCCACGGGCGTAGCCCATCTTGTCCATGATCGAATCACAGGCGTCGATGCACGCCGCGCAGCCGATGCACTCCATTTGCAAGCCATCGCGGATGTCGATGCCGGTGGGGCAGACCTGCACGCACAGGTGGCAGTCAATGCAGTCGCCCAGGCCGACGTCCGCGGGTTTCACCTCGCGTTTGCGTGGGCCGCGGTGTTCGCCACGGGCGGCGTCGTAGGAAATGGTCAGGGTGTCCTTGTCGAACATCACGCTCTGGAAGCGTGCATACGGGCACATGTGCATGCACACCGCTTCACGCAGCCAGCCCGCATTGATGTAGGTGGCACCGGTGAAAAACAGCACCCAGAACAGGCTCACACCGCCCATTTGCCAGGTCAGCAGTTCGGCGGCCAGCGGGCGGATCGGTGTGAAGTAGCCGACAAATGTCAGGCCCGTGAGCACACTGATGCCCAGCCACAACGTGTGCTTGGCCGCGCGCCGCGCCAGTTTGTTCGGGCTCCAGGGCGCGGCTTGCAGTTTGATGCGCTGGTTGCGTTCGCCTTCGGTGACTTTTTCGCACCACATGAACAGCCAGGTGAACGAGCTTTGTGGGCAGGTGTAGCCACACCATACGCGCCCGGCAAATACGGTGATCGCAAACAGGCCGAAGGCGCAGATGATGAGCAGCGCCGAGAGCAGGATGAAGTCCTGCGGCCAGAACGTCGCACCAAAAATATGGAATTTGCTTTCAGCCAAGTCCCACAGCACGGCTTGGCGACCGCCCCAGTTCAGCCACACGGTGCCGAAAAAGGCCAGGAACAGAAAACCTGCACCGCTCAAGCGCAAGGTGCGGAACAGGCCGGTGAAACTACGGGTGTGGATCAGGTTGTCGCTGGATTTGGCCTTCACCTTCTTTGGGTGTATCGGCTCAAAGGTTTCCACGGTTCGGACGGGGATTCTTTCGCTCATGGTCGTTCGCTCATCAGCCTCCATCAGGCAGGGGAACTATGCGCGACGGTCTGTTTGCATAACAGACTCAGGTATGTCGATAAAAAGCAGATCAGATGGGTTTGGAAGGGCGAGCTGCGTCAATGTGCTGCACCCCGTGGCGCCTGGGGTGCAGCTGGGTCTTAGGCGTGCTGATACAGATCAATGAAATCGCCGACTCAGTCTGCGTGGGCGCCCGATGTTGTTGCGTTGCCCTTATGTCATCAGGTTCTCCCGGCGCACTTCACCAAACACCTTCACCACCAGGGGCGGCTTGCCCGGCTCGCCGGAAACCGATACCACGCTTGTCTTGGTGCTCTGTGAGTAGTCAATTTTGACTTCCCCGCTTGCGCCCGAGAAGTTGTCGACCACCTGCAAAGGCTTATTCAACTGCTTTTGAATGCCCCGCAGGTCCAGCTTGTCATTCGCTGTAAAGTCCCGGATTTCGCTGGGCGCATCCAGGGTGGACTCGCTTGTGCTGTTGTAGCTGTAGGTTTTGCCGGGATCGCGTCGCATTTTGTTGACGTTGTCCTCAGTCAACGAACTGCCGATATCGCCCAGGCCTTTGGCGGCGTTGTTGGCGGCGGAGAACTGTTTTTGCATGGCGGCTCTGTCGTCCTCCAATCGCTTGATGTTGCCGACGAAGCTTTCAATGCTGCCGCCGTCAAACGCCTGGGTGAGCATCTCGAAATTGCGACGCGAGAGCTCTTTGGTTTTTTCCTCGACCATCTGCTTCTTGGTTTCGGCCAGGTCAGAATCGATCTCGTCATTGTTCAAATGCTTGCCGATGGCCTTCAGCGTTTGAGCGTTTGCTTCGCCCTTCGGGCCTTGCACCATGGCCTGGATTTTTTCCGGGGTGAGGCGGGCACGTGTTTTTTCCATCAGCGCCTTGGACTCGGGCGAGTCGGGGTTGCGCATGAGCTGCTTGATGTTCTCCCGGGTCAACATGGGGGCCAGATCATTGGGGTTTTCTTGGGGCGTTGCATTGTTGGCTGACGGCGCCGGGTCTGGAGCCTTGGCGGGCTTGGACCAATCCGGGCCAGACTTGAGCAGATTGTTCATGCGCTCATTGCCTGGGTTCGATTGTTGTGCACTGGGGGTGTGCGACGGTGGGGCCTTGAGGGGAGGAGGCGTGTGCTGCGGCTGAATAGTTGACATCAGGGTTTCCTCGCGATGAATGGGGTAAACACTCCGTTCATGGACCGAAAAGGGGCGCTTACACCAGCGAGTATAAAAACCGGGTTCTGGGCTTGAGGTGGGTAAATGTTTGTTGGTTTTGTAGGCTGTTTCAGTTTGTTATGTAGTGAGCAGCTTCATCGAATGAGGGCCAGTGACGGGCGATCCGGCAGGCTGGCCCGATAGTCAGACGATCACCGGTGGCTGGGTTTGCGGCGGTTCCTCCACCGCAGGGGGCAGTTTTTCAGGTGGCTCCTGCTCTGGAATCGGTTGCGGCTCGGTGGGCGGCAGGGTCGGGTTGTCGATATTCGGGTCCGGGGTTTCAGCCGGGATAGGGATATTCATCAGTGTGGCCTCCTTTGTGCTTTGCTCTATCGGTGGACAGCGGGCTGGAGGGATTGATTCCCTGCCCGGCGGCAGCACATCCACCTGAACTTTTCACGCGGGCACAGGCTCGGACCTATGACGGTTGCTCTCAGGGAGAGCGCTGGCGTATCAGAACCCGGATCAAGCAAAGAGCGTCCACTGGGCGTAAGGGGAAGATGCTCGATGACTGCTGAAACACTGGTTCCCAATGCATCCGCATTACCGCTGTCCCAGGCACTGTTACTGCCCAGGATCGCGATTGAAAGCACCATGCCGGTGATCGACGGCGGCGAATTTGCCGTCAAGGCCGTGGTGGGGCAGCGTGTCAACGTCACCAGCAAGGTGTTCGCTGACGGCCACGACAAACTCGCTGTGCTGATTCGCTGGCGGCCGCTGCACGACGAAAGCTGGCACAGCGTGGTGATGAGCGATGTGGGCAACAATGGCTGGGAAGGCGCGTTTACCGTCACCCATCAAGGGCCCCATGAATACTGCATCGAAGCCTGGGTCGATACGTTTGCCAGCTTCTGCTACGAATTGCGCAAGAAACACGAGGCCGGGGTGCCGGTCAGCCTGGAGTTGCAGGAAGGCCGCAGCCTGGTGCTGCAAGCGGCGGAGCGCAGTGACAACGCGTTGCGCGACCGGCTGATGGTGTTGCACCACGAACTGTCCGGCCTGCTGGAAACCGAGCAGGTCGCGCTGTTCCTGCACGAAGACAGTGCACACCTGATGACCCAGGCCGATCACCGCGCCTACCTGAGCATCAGCACCGTCTACCCGATCGACGTCGAGCGCCAGGCGGCGCAATTTGCCAGCTGGTACGAGCTGTTTCCCCGCTCGATCACCGACGATCCCGCGCGCCACGGCACGTTCAATGATGTGCACTCGCGGCTGGCGATGATCCATGACATGGGCTTCGACGTGCTGTACTTCCCGCCGATCCATCCCATCGGCCGCAGCCATCGCAAGGGGCGCAACAATGCCCTGACCGCCGGCCCCGATGATCCGGGCAGCCCCTACGCCATCGGCAGCGAGGAGGGCGGGCATGAGGCGATCCACCCGCAATTGGGCAGCCGCGATGACTTCCGGCGCCTGGTCAAGGCCGCCGCCGAGCACGGCCTGGAAATCGCCCTGGACTTCGCCATCCAGTGCTCCCAGGACCATCCGTGGCTCAAACAACACCCCGGCTGGTTCAACTGGCGCCCGGACGGCACGATCAAGTACGCGGAGAACCCGCCGAAAAAATACCAGGATATCGTCAACGTAGATTTCTATGCGGCGGATGCCATCCCCGGTCTGTGGATCGAGTTGCGCGACATCGTGCTGGGCTGGGTGACCGAGGGCGTGAAGACCTTTCGTGTCGACAACCCCCACACCAAGCCGCTGCCGTTCTGGCAATGGCTGATTAGCGATGTGCGCGCCAAGCATCCAGAGGTGATCTTTCTCGCCGAAGCCTTTACCACGCCAGCGATGATGGCGCGCCTGGGTAAGGTTGGTTACTCCCAGAGCTACACCTATTTCACCTGGCGCAACACCAAGGCCGAGCTGAGCGAATACTTCAGCCAACTGAATGAGTCGCCGTGGCGCGAATGCTTTCGCCCGAACTTTTTCGTCAATACGCCGGATATCAATCCCGCTTTCCTGCACGAATCCGGCCGGCCGGGCTTCTTGATCCGTGCCGCGCTGGCCACCATGGGCTCGGGCCTGTGGGGCATGTATTCGGGGTTCGAGTTGTGTGAAGCCGCGTCGGTGCCGGGCAAAGAGGAATACCTGGATTCGGAGAAGTACGAGATCCGCGTCAGGGATTTCACGGCGCCGGGCAATATCATCGCCGAGATCGCCCAGCTCAATCGCATTCGCCGGCAAAACCCGGCGTTGCAGACGCACCTTGGGCTGAAGCTCTACAACGCCTGGAACGACAACATCCTGTACTTCGGCAAGCGCAGTGAGGATGGCAGCAACTTTATCCTCGTCGCGGTGAACCTTGACCCCTACAACGCCCAGGAAGCGAGTTTTGAATTGCCGTTGTGGGAATTGGGCTTGCCGGACGATGCGCAGACCCAGGGTGAAGACTTGATGAACGGCCATCGCTGGACCTGGTATGGCAAGACCCAGTGGATGCGGCTGGAGCCGCAGATGCCGTTTGGCATATGGCGCATCACCCTCTTTTAAGCCCTGTGGAGATCAAAAAAATGTGGGAGCTGGCTTGCCTGCGATAGCGGTTTGTCAGCACCAGCAGTATTGGCTGAAGGAACGCTATCGCAGGCAAGCCAGCTCCCACATTGACCGAGTTTCTGCAGGTGGTTTTGCAAGCATTTTCAGGAGTTTCCAATGGCGAAGAAACCCAGCCCATCCCCCTTCACCCAGGACCCGCTCTGGTACAAGGACGCGGTGATCTACCAGGTTCACGTCAAATCCTTTTTCGATGCCAACAACGACGGTATCGGCGACTTTCCCGGGCTGATCGCCAAGCTCGACTACATCGCCGACCTCGGTGTGAACACCCTGTGGCTGTTGCCGTTCTACCCCTCGCCACGGCGCGATGACGGCTACGACATCGCCGAATACCGCGGCGTACACAGCGACTACGGTACCCTGGCCGACGCCAAGCGTTTTATTGCCGAGGCCCACAAGCGCGGGCTGCGGGTCATCACCGAGTTGGTCATCAACCACACCAGTGACCAGCACCCGTGGTTCCAGCGCGCCCGCAAGGCCAAGCCCGGTTCGGCGGCGCGGGACTTCTACGTGTGGTCCGATGACGACCAGAAGTACGCCGGTACCCGCATCATTTTCCTCGACACCGAGAAGTCCAACTGGACCTGGGACCCGGTGGCCGGCCAATACTTCTGGCACCGTTTCTACTCGCACCAGCCAGACCTCAACTTCGATAACCCGCAAGTGATGAAGGCCGTGCTGTCGGTGATGCGCTACTGGCTCGACATGGGCATCGACGGCCTGCGCCTGGACGCCATTCCCTACCTGATCGAACGCGACGGCACGAACAACGAAAACCTGCCGCAAACCCACGCGGTCCTCAAGCAGATCCGCGCCGAGATCGATGCCCATTATCCCGACCGCATGTTGCTGGCCGAGGCCAACCAATGGCCAGAAGACACGCAACTCTACTTCGGCGACCCAAGGGGCGATGACGGCGACGAATGCCACATGGCCTTCCACTTCCCGCTGATGCCGCGCATGTACATGGCCCTGGCCCAGGAAGATCGCTTTCCCATCACCGATATTCTGCGCCAGACCCCGCAGATCCCCGCCAATTGCCAGTGGGCGATATTCCTGCGCAACCACGATGAACTGACTCTCGAGATGGTCACCGACAAAGAGCGCGACTACCTGTGGAACTACTACGCCGCCGACCGCCGCGCCCGCATCAACCTGGGCATTCGCCGCCGCCTCGCGCCGCTGATGGAGCGCGACCGCCGACGCATCGAACTGCTCAACAGCCTGCTGCTGTCGATGCCCGGCACGCCGACCCTGTATTACGGCGATGAAATCGGCATGGGCGACAACATCTACCTCGGCGACCGCGACGGCGTGCGCACACCGATGCAGTGGTCCATCGACCGCAATGGCGGCTTCTCCCGCGCCGACCCGGCGAGCCTGGTGTTGCCGCCGATCATGGACCCGCAATACGGCTATCCGTCGGTGAACGTCGAAACCCAGGCCCAGGACCCCCATTCGTTGCTCAACTGGACCCGGCGCATGCTGGCGGTGCGCAAGCAATCCAAGGCGTTTGGCCGGGGGCGCTTGAACATGCTGTCGCCCGCCAACCGCCGCATCCTCGCGTACACCCGCGAGTTCACCGGGGAAGACGGCCGCACGGAAATCATTCTGTGTGTGGCCAACGTGTCGCGCAGCGCCCAGGCGGCCGAGCTGGACCTGTCGGCGTATGCCGGGATGGTGCCCGTGGAGATGCTCGGGGGTAATGCCTTTCCGCCCATCGGCCAGTTGCACTTCCTGCTGACCCTGGCGCCCTACGGTTTCTATTGGTTCGTGCTGGCGCCGGAAAACCAGATGCCCAGCTGGCATGTGGAACCCGGGCAGAGCATGCCGGACTTCACCACCCTGGTGCTGAAACAACGCCTGGAAGAGCTGCTGGAGCCAGCGTGTCGCGCGACCCTGGAACAGACCGCGCTGCCCGCCTGGCTGCCCAAGCGGCGCTGGTTCGCGGCCAAGGATGTCGCCATCGACAGCGTGCATATCGCCTACGGTGTGCGTTTCGGCGACCCGCAGCACCCGGTATTGCTCAGCGAAATCGAGGTGACCAGCGCCGGCCAGGTCAGCCGTTACCAGCTGCCGTTCGGCTTCCTCGCGGAAGACCAACTCACCAGCGCCTTGCCCCAGCAACTGGCCCTGGCCCGTGTGCGGCGTGCGCACCAGGTGGGGCTGGTGACCGATGCGTTCAGCCTTGAGCATTTTATTCGTGGGGTGATTCAGGGCTTGCAGGCCGGCACGCGGCTGCCTTCCAGCGAAGGCGAGCTGCGATTTGACGCCACGCCCCACCTGGCCAAGCTGCAACTGACGGACGACGCGCCGGTGCGCTACCTGTCGGCCGAACAGTCCAACAGCTCGGTGGTGGTGGGTGAAAGCCTGGTGCTCAAGCTGATCCGCAAGGTCGCCAGCGGGGTGCACCCGGAACTGGAAATGAGCGCTTACCTGACCGCCGCCGGTTACCCGAATATTTCGCCGCTGCTGGGCGCGGTGATCCGCCGCGACGGGGTAGGGCAGGACAACCTGCTGATGATTGCCCAGGGTTACCTGAGCAATCAGGGCGATGCCTGGGCCTGGACCCAGAACAGCCTGGAACGGGCGATCCGTGATGAATTGGCCGGGGCCATCTCCGAGCAGGAACAACACTACAACGCCCTCGGCGAGCTGAAGGATTTCGCCGGGCTGCTGGGCCAGCGCCTGGGGGAAATGCATGGGGCGTTGGGCGCGGATACGGCTGATCCTGACTTCAAGCCCGAAGTCACGCGCGCCAAAGACACCCAAGCCTGGGCCAGGGATATTGGTGCGCAGATCGACCGCGCCCTGCAATTGCTCAGTCATCACCAACCTCAGTTGAACCCTGCGGATCAAGTGTGGGTCACTGAGTTGCTGGCGCAGAAAAAAGCCATCGCCAGGCATGTCCAGGCCCTGGCGAAAGCCACGTTGGGCGGGCTGCGCATTCGCGTCCACGGTGACTTGCACCTGGGCCAGGTGTTGGTGGTGAAGGGTGATGCTTACTTGATCGATTTTGAAGGCGAACCGGCGCGGCCGCTGCATGAACGACGCGCCAAGCACAGCCCGTATAAAGATGTGAGTGGCGTGCTGCGTTCGTTTGATTACGCCGCGGCGCTGGCCTTGAATGGGCAAGGGTTGGATCACTCGCCCGAAGCCGAGCAGGCGCGTCAACGCGTCACTGATCGTTACCTGAATGATGCACGCCAGGCATTTATCCAGGCTTATCAGGCAGCTACGTCTACACTGGCGCATGACTGGCAGGAAGCCAAAGGCCAGGACGCCGCGCTGACGTTGTTCAGCCTGGAGAAGGCCGCGTATGAAGTGGCGTACGAAGCGGAAAACCGCCCCAGCTGGCTACCGGTGCCCCTGCAAGGGCTGCACCGTTTGTTGAGCGGGCTTGAACCTATATCGAAAACTGCACGCGGTGGGGAGACGTCATGAGCTTTACACATAAAGAACCGCTGCAGCCCAAGTTGACTGCATTACCAGCAGCCAACGATATCGAAGCGCTGGTGCGCGCCGAGCACCCGGACCCGTTCTCGATCCTGGGGCCGCACGATGACGAACAGGGCGGCCAGTTTATCCGCGCGTTCCTGCCCGAGGCGCTGAGCGTCCAGGTGCTGGCGCGCGACAACGGCGAGCCGCTCGGCAGCCTGGACGCCACCCAGGTGCCGGGCTTGTTTGTCGGGCATTTCACCACTCGCCAGGCGTACCTGCTGAAGATCCAGTGGGCCGGTGGCGAGCAGATCACCGAAGACCCCTACAGCTTCAGCCAGTTGTTGCTGGGGGAAATGGACCTGTACCTGTTTGCCGAAGGCAACCACCGCGACCTCAGCAGCTGCCTTGGTGCGCAAGTGACCACGGTGGAGGGCGTGCACGGCGTGCGTTTTGCCGTGTGGGCACCGAATGCTCGGCGGGTGTCGGTGGTCGGCGATTTCAATATCTGGGACGGTCGGCGTCATCCGATGCGCCTGCGGCATCCATCCGGCGTGTGGGAGATCTTTATCCCACGCCTGCAACCGGGCGCGGCCTACAAGTACGAAATTCTCGGTGCCAATGGCATCTTGCCGCTGAAGGCCGACCCCTGTGCGCTGGCCACGCAACTGCCGCCCGACACCGCGTCGAAAGTCGCCGCGCCGTTGCAGGTGGACTGGCAAGACCACGACTGGATGCAATCACGCCTCGACAAGCACAAGACCACGGCGCCGCTGTCGATCTACGAACTGCACGTGGGCTCCTGGCAGTGCGAGCTGGACGAGGCCGGCGAAGTCGCCCGCCAGTACGGCTGGCGTGAGCTGGCCGAGCGCTTGATCCCCTACGTGCAGCAACTGGGCTTCACCCATATCGAACTGATGCCGATCATGGAGCACCCGTTCGGCGGTTCGTGGGGTTACCAGGCGCTGTCACAATTTGCGCCGACGGCGCGCTTCGGTTCGCCGGAAGATTTCGCTTACTTCGTCAACGCCCTGCATCAGGCCGACATCGGCGTGATCCTCGACTGGGTGCCGGCGCATTTTCCCACCGACACCCACGGCCTGGCGCAATTTGATGGCACCGCGCTGTACGAATACGCCAACCCGCTGGAAGGCTTCCACCAGGACTGGGACACGCTGATCTACAACCTCGGCCGCACCGAAGTGCATGGTTTTATGCTGGCCTCGGCGCTGCACTGGCTGAAGCACTTCCATGTGGACGGCCTGCGGGTGGATGCCGTGGCGTCGATGCTGTACCGCGATTATTCGCGCAAGGCCGGCGAGTGGGTGCCCAACCGCCATGGTGGCCGGGAGAACCTCGAAGCCATCGACTTTTTGCGGCACTTGAACGATGTGGTCGCTCAGGAAGCGCCGGGTGCACTGGTGATCGCCGAAGAGTCCACGGCCTGGCCGGGCGTGAGCCAGCCGACCGATCAGGGCGGCCTGGGCTTCAACTACAAATGGAACATGGGCTGGATGCACGATTCGCTGCACTACATCCAGCAAGACCCGGTGTACCGCGCCCACCATCACAACGAGCTGAGTTTTGGCCTGGTGTATGCCTGGTCCGAGCGCTTCATCCTGCCGATTTCCCACGACGAAGTGGTGCACGGCAAACACTCGTTGATCGACAAGATGCCCGGCGACCGTTGGCAGAAGTTCGCCAACCTGCGTGCGTACTTGGCATTCATGTGGATGCACCCCGGTAAGAAATTGCTGTTTATGGGCTGCGAATTTGGCCAGTGGCGCGAGTGGAACCACGACCAGCAACTGGACTGGTACCTGCTGCAATACGCCGAACACAAGGGCGTGCAGAAACTGGTGGGCGACTTGAACCGCCTGTACCGCGAGGAACCGGCGCTGCACGAACAGGACGATGCGCCCCAAGGCTTTCAGTGGCTGATCGGCGACGATGCGATCAACAGCGTCTACGCCTGGCTGCGTTGGAGCAAGGACGGCAAGCCGGTGCTGGTGGTGGCCAACTTCACCCCGGTGCCGCGGGAGGCGTACGCGGTGGGCGTGCCATTTGCCGGGCGCTGGAGCGAGGTCATCAACACCGATGCCGACACCTATGCCGGTTCGAACTATGGCAATGGTGGCGAAGTGTTTACCCAGGATGCGCCGCGCCATGGGCAACCGGTGTCGTTGACGCTGAATCTGCCACCGTTGGGGGTGCTGATTCTGCGGCCTGAATAACCGCTGCCTGCAAGTACTGATCTGTCTGGGAGTCAACGGGTGTGCAGCAGCGGCACGCCCGGAGTGGCTGGACGCAAAATGTCATACATCTCGCCGGAGCAATTTCCTACGATTTCTCCACACATGGACGTAGGCGATTTGGCGTAAATCTATCAACACGCCTTGTTTCGTCGGCCGGTTTATGACCTCCACTCCCTGAGACGAAGCCACTTCTATGACACCAGTCCCGCTGAATACCCAACGTAATTTCGTCGCAACTATCGCCCCGTCACCCGCCAAGCCGTCAGTTTTCGCCCCGAGGCAGCCAGGTCCCCTGTTGGCAGCCGCCCCCGTTCCAGCCGCCGACTCATCAGCTGCCGAGTTGAGGGGCAAGTTGTTTGATCTTGATGAAATGTTAAGTGCGTTACGCGAGCTTCAGTCGCAGACAGAGCCCCCGGATGCCCGGAAGAAGAGCTTGTTCCTCAACAAGGATTCGCCGCTCATTCCGCCCAATGGCTCGACTCAGCCAGGCACCAACCGCTTGGATAATATGCTCAAGTTCTATGGCATTGTGCCGTCGAACCCTAACACTCAGGCTCAAGTTCAAGCAGCAATTGAGACCCTGGAAAATACACGCAGCGAAATTTCCCTGGGGATGGGGGACGAGTCAAGCAAGCAAGATGGGCTGCTGCAGGAGAGCAATGACGAAGCCATATTGGCACTGGTCAATGAGGTGCAAGCCAAGCACCAGAAGCCATTTTTGAGTTATTTGACCGAGGGGCTCTCCGCACCCGCGCTCGAAAAAGCCCAACGCTCACCGGCCACGCTGCTGGAGTTGATTTGGAAATCACCCAAGGCAGAAGAACTGGTTCATCAATTGATGAAGAAACTTGGCGGCAGTGACTTTCCAGTCGATGGGCTTATCTCCACTGCCGTTAAAGTGCAGCTGTTGATCAAGGCGATTGTCCTGAGCCTGGAACCTGTGCAAGCGCGCAAGCCCGGACATGTTGCTGGGTTCAACCTGGCGTCGAGCGAGCATGGAAACAAGCATTATCCAGAGATTGCTGCGCAGTTCAGGCAGCACTTGGTCGTCGCAAACAAAATCTCCCCCTCCGATGCGAACCTGGCCGCGTACCTGTTCAGCCCACAGTTCCCGGCGGATTTTGCCGTGCGGGACATCCCGGAGGATTTGCACTATCAGGGCACTGCGGCGTGGGTGAACTTCAAGCACGGTGTCGCGTTGGCGGACGCGATTGAACCAGGCTCGTCGCGAAGCATGAGCTTTCAAGAGCTGGTCGATCTGCCGGGCAAGCTTGGCGAACAGGCGACAACAAACGACCAGTGGGCGCTGATTGCGGCCACGCGTATTCCGGCAATGCTGGAATGGGCGGTGATGCAGGGCGTAATTGCAAAGAAGGACGAATATTCGCAGGCAGAGGTTACCAGCGCCGTGTCTGCATTTGACGAGCATGTCAAAGGTGTCGTCGAGGCGACAGCGCAACTTGCCGTCGATGTACCCATGCGGAAAAACTATTTTGAACGCATGGAAAAGGGCACTTCACGCACTGAGTTGTTGTCGCTGATAAGCCCGTTTTTTGCTCTGTACCGGCACCTTAACGGCGAAAAGATCAGGCCCTCCGATGTCACCTATGAGTATCCGGTCTACGATGACGACGCCTTCAAGTCTGCGTTTGAAGACTACTTGGATAAGGCCAAGGCGGGTTATGACAAAGTGCTGCGCAACCAGTTATCCCAGTTGCCGACACAGGATCGCGTGGCAATTGAACACGGTACCGTCACCCTCTACGCCCTTAGGGTCAAGCCAGACTCAACCAAAGAGACCGACGACGAGAAAAAAGCGGCGAGGACGCGACCGGGGTTTGTCATCAAGGCGGAGCATGAAGGGCAAACGAACTACTACGAAATCAACCCGATCAAGGGCATCGCCCGGCGGCGCGATGATTTGAAGCCGGTCCTGGAGGCCTATGACCCGGCTGACAAGAGTTTCGGCAACGATTTTATTTCAGTCGAACACACCGCTGATGGCTTCGCATCTGAAGCGCTGGTTGTTCGCAACAGTCGCACGGGGAGGGCCGAATTCAAGAAACAGTGGGCTGCGTTCATGGCTGGAAAAGGCCCGCGCCCCAAGAGTTTTACGATAGTCGTTCCGCAGCAGCTCGAACATTTTCCGGCCATTGGCCGCACGGACAGTGCCTCGGTACCCCGGACGTTGAGTTCTGAGCGCTCGGCAGCCCTTGCCAAAACCGTTACCCGAGAGTTGTTCTACGTTGATGAAAACAAACTCAAGGAGTGGGCAAGTGCGGACCCTGACAGGGAAAGTTCGGCGCAAAAAAATGACGAGGCGTTCTGGGATCGCATCAAAGGCGTGGCTCAGTTTTTTATACCTTTCTGGGGGGGCATCGAGGACCTTGTCAACGGTAATACCAAGCAGGGCATTATCAGCCTGGTCGTCGACGGGCTATTCACGTTCGTCGGGCCGGCGGGCAAGCTCGCCGCCGGTTCTGTGCGGGTATTGTCCAACCTCGGCAAGATCAGTATTCGCGCGTTGTTGCCAAGGTTCGTGCCCTTGGTCAAGCAGTTCGGTGTCTCAGTGGCAAGCAATCTGAACCCACTGGACCCAGTGATGCCGGGCTTCAATATCAAGGGGGGGAAAGGGCTGAAGTTCCAGGCCGGGGACATTGATCGGATACAGGCGGGCATTGCACAGTTCAGGCGCATATCGCCGCTCAAACTGCCGGGCAAAGGCCGCTATGATGTCACCCCGAAACTACCGGTGACCACCAGAACCCTGCCTGAAGGAGGCACCGTAAGGGTACCCGAGGGTATCTCCAGGGATGAGGTGCGGGTGCTGAACCGGCAAAATCACACAGACGTTGTGGTCGGTGACGATGTCTTCCGCTTTGACCCTCGCCAGCCGGAGAGCCTGACCAAACTCGGCGGCCCTAATCATGCAGGGCCCCTGGAAGGGTTTTCGATGACCTGTGGCGCTGGGGGGCGCAGGTTCAAGCGCGGCTTCAATGACCTGTGCTACACCAAAGAGATCCAGCCAGGTGGGACCTTCATTTTTCAGGATGCCCAGGCACTTGAGCACCGGCGCCTGTTTCCCGGCACCGGATCGACTAACAGGCCACGCACCGTCGTACATGAACGACGTTTGTATCGCGTCAATGAAGCGGGTCAGCAGGAACTGCTGCCGATTGCGAGGAAGGAGGCAGTGACCTACAAAAGCCAGACCACTGGCTCGGTGGTCAACGAACCGGATTTTGGCTTCGATGATTTCGGCGTGTCGCGCTCGCTGAACAACGAAACAGTTGTGGTGAAGATGGATGCGATCAGCGACCTGAGTCATGACCAGCGAATGGTAAGAGGCCAGAAAATCGACTACAACGGCCGCCAATACGTCGTAGTGGAGGGTGATACCGGTGTTCATTACTACGCGGAACTCAACGGCGCAGCCCAGCTCGACTTTTACCGCTTGTCCCGGAATGATCCGGTCAGCCGGCATTTTATCGAGACCCACGATCAATTCAGGGACTTTTACGGGTTTGCTGCGCAAAATAGCCCGAACAATCAGTTGGTCGTGCTGCCCACCATGGACGCTCTGGTCAAGAAAATCGTGGCGGATGAGCCCATGTCGGCTATGGAAATGGACCATCTTGCCCAGGTGTTGAACGGCCTCACTCCCGAGAAGAAGCGCGAAGTCCTGATGAGTGTTTATGCGTCCGGAAGTAAACCAGGCAAGGTCGTGGTGGCCGCAAAACCGATTCAACTCGAGCCCATTGGTAAACCTTCGGGTTTTGGCCAGCTACCGCCGGCAGACCAAAACCGGCTCTATGCCGAAGGGGGAAGGAAGGCGGTTGATGATCAGTTTCAGGCCACTGGTATAAGGTCTGCCAACCAACAAGTGCCGGGGCAACCCGGAGAGGCCGTTCGCGGCAATGTCGCATCCGAGACAGTGAGTTGGCTTTACACTCGGACGGGCGCGCCGAACTATTCCGAAATCGTCCTCAAGACCGGGGCGGGGAACTGCGACCAGATGGCCAAGGTTGCCGTTGATACCATCAACGCCAGTGGTGGCCACGCGCGCATAGCCCAAGTTAAAGGGCATACGTTTGGTATCGTCGGTGGCCCTCCAGGCCATCCCAAGAGCAAAGGTTTTGCCGAGCCCGAGTGGGCTGACGCCTGGATCGTCGATCCCTGGGCCGGTATCACCTGTCGCGCCTCGGATTACCCAGCCCAGTTCAAGGCGCGGATGCAGGAATGGAGCCAGGAAGGTCGGCTAATTCTGATCAGTGACGGCAATACTCCACCTACTTCGGTGTGGAGCGACCCAATGGAGCCGCGTTGGATAGATGCAACTGTCAGGGGAGAGGCGCAAGTTTTTTGATTACGGTGCGACGGCGGCACTAAAAGATTGGATGTGGATGCATGTTTCATGTGTCGGGCGCCAAACAACGGCTCTAACTGGCTGGATTCAGTTGTTCAGGTTACTGGCAGGGTGCCACAATGGCGCCTTTGTCGTGGCAGTCGAAGCAGGCGGATTTCATGAATGGCCTTGAGCGTGGGCAGGACCAGGATTGCGTTATAGAAGAGCAGGTGCGAACCGATCGTTTGCACCAGCTGTTTCGACAATCATTTGCCGCCATTTTTGGCAGTTTCCTCGGCGCGGCCATGCTCTGCTGGCTGTGTTGGGACCGGTTTTCCCACCAGGTCATCCTGATCTGGCTGGTGGCGTTGGGGGCGTCGTCGTTGCTGCGCATTCACCTGTTCATGGGCTGGTTCCGTTGCCCCCATGCCGAACGTACACCGGACCGCTGGGAACGTCGCTACTGGCTGACCCTGATGTTGTCTGCGGGCATCTGGGGCGCGGGCGCGTTGGCCGTGATGCCCACCGACGACCGGGTGTCCCAGGTGCTGGTGATGTTGTTCACCGTGGGTATGTCGGTCAGTGCGGTGTCGTGTTATTCGGCGTATCGCTACATGACGCTGATGTCCATGGCCCTGGTGTTGTTGCCGTGCACGGTGTGGCTGCTGTTCCAGCCGTCGTCCATGCAAGTCGGCGTGGCCGTGGCGGTGCTGGTGTTTTCGACGTTTGTGGTCAGCGCCACGCGCAAACTGTCGGATGCCCTGGAAAAAGCCTTTCGCCTGACCCGGCAAATGGAACGTGCCCACAATATTTCCACGCGCGCGGCACAGACCGATGAACTCACCGGCCTGATGAATCGCCGCGCGTTCTTCGAACATGCCCACTTGTTGTACGCACAATGCCGACACAACAGCCAGCCACTGTGTGCGCTGATGCTGGACATGGACCATTTCAAGGAAATCAACGACACCTATGGCCATCAGGCTGGCGATCAGGTGTTGCGTCAAATCGGCGGGGTGATTAGCGCTTCGTTCCGTCAGACGGACGTGTACGGCCGGCTGGGTGGCGAAGAGTTTGCTGTGCTGCTGCCGAATACCTCCCTGGAAACGGCGCGCAACATCGCTGAACAGTTGATCCGCGCGATTTCCGGGCTGGCGGCCGAGCCGGTGCATGGCTTGAGCGCCAGCCTCGGCGTGGCGTCGATCCGCAGCCTTGACCAAGACCTGCACAGCCTGATGAATACCGCCGACAAGGCGCTGTACCGCGCCAAGGCCCAGGGTCGCAACCAGGTCGCCGTGGCCGAGTAGGCGGTCAGTCGCGTTGCATGGATTTGGCCAGCGCCCGTGCCACCTGGTCGGCGGAGTAGGGCTTGGCGAGGAACTCAAAACCGTCATAGCCGCTGTCGGCCAGCTCTTCGCTGTAGCCCGAGGTGAGCACCACCGGCAGGTCCGGTCGGCGTTGGCGCAGCAGTTTGGCCATGGCCACGCCGGTCATGCCGGGCATCACCACATCCGAGAAGATACCGTCAAAGGTCATGGCGTCCGGGCCCGCCAGCGCGAGCGCCTGTTCGGCATGGGTGGCCCAAGTGGTGCGGTAGCCGAGATCCTGCAGGATCTGGTTGGCAAAACGCCCGACTTCCAGGTTGTCTTCGACGATCAGGATATGCCGCTGCGCGGTGTCGAGGCGCGCGCCGGGTTCAGCCGACGGGCCGGGCTGTGCCACCTGCGCGGCGACGGCGGGCAAGTACAGGGTGAACCGCGTGCCCTGGCCCAGCGTGCTGCTGACATCGACGTTGCCACCCGATTGCTTGGCGAACCCGAACACTTGCGACAAGCCCAGCCCGGTGCCTTTGCCCACGGCCTTGGTGGTGAAGAAGGGCTCGAAGATGCGCTCGAAGGTGTCCCTGGGGATGCCTACGCCCGTATCGCTCAGCGACACCGCGACGAACGACTGCTGGACTGCGGCGTCGCCACGAATGCGCGGCAGCGTCGACACATGGGCCACCCGCAGGGTCAGGGTGCCTTGGCCGTCCATGGCATCGCGGGCGTTGAGGGCAATGTTAATCAGCGCCGTTTCAAACTGGCTGGAATCGACCCGCACATGGCACGGCTGCGCCGGTAGCTCGACCGCTACGTGGATGCGTGCACCGGTGAGGCTTTCAAGCATCTCGCCGATGTTGCTCACGCGCTGGCACACGTCGAAGACTTCCGGGTTCAACGGCTGGCGGCGGGCGAAGGCGAGCAGTTGGCTGGTGAGCTTGCTGGCGCGTTCGACGGTGTCGGAGACGGCGCCCAGGTAGCGTTGCCGGCGTTCTTCGGACAACCCTGGCTGGCGCAGGAAGTCCACCGAAGAGCGAATGATGGTCAGCAGGTTGTTGAAGTCGTGGGCCACGCCGCCGGTCAATTGGCCGATGGCTTCGAGCTTTTGCGATTGATGCAGCGCGGCTTCGGCCTGGGTGAGGGCGGTGGTGCGTTCCTCTACCCGCTGCTCCAGGGTCGCGTTCAATTCGGTAAAGGCCGCCAGCCCTTCGCGCACGGCGGCGTCGGCGCGCACGCGCTCGATATGCGCCCAGGAACGTTCGGTGACTTCGCCCAGCAGTGCCAGGTCGTAGGGCGACCAGACCCGCGCCGATTTGTGGTGCGCGGCCATCAGGGCGGTCAACCGGCCTTCCTTAATCAGCGGAAAACACACCGTCGCCGTGGCCCCGAGGGCCTGGTAGCTGGCGGACTCGTCGGGTGGGAACTCGATGCGATTGTCGCGGATCACCAGGGGCTCGCCGGCACGCAGGCGCTGCACCGCCAAGGCGCCGAACGACGCCAGGCTGTAACGCCCGACGATGCTCGGCGAGCCCGGTGCAGCCCAGTTGCCGCGAATGGTGAAGCCGTCTTCATCGGCGTCCATGTCCGCGTACGCACAATTTGACACCTGCAGGTGCTGCGCCAGCAGGCGGGTGGTGCTGGTCATGATGGCTTCGGCATCGGTGGCATTGGCCACGGCATTGCCGATGGCGTCCAGCATCGCCAGGCGCCGCGCAAGAAACACCGTGGCGGTGGTTTCGGTGACGGTGTCGAGCATGCCGACCACGCTGCCGTGGGGGTCGCGGATCGGGCTGTAGCAAAAGGTGAAGTAGGCCTGCTCGGTACCGGCGCCGCGTTCGATCAGCAGCGGGTAGTTCTCGATATAGGTCGCATGCCCTTCAAACGCAGCCCTGGCGATGGGGCTCACGTCATCCCAGACTTCGCTCCATACCTCGCTGAACGGGCGGCCCAATGCGTAGGGCTTGTCGCCGAGGATCGGGATAAACGCATCGTTGTAAAGCATGGTCAGGGCCGGCCCCCAAACGATGGCCTGGGGGAAGCTTGACGCAAAGCACAGCGCGACGGTGGTCTTGAGCACATCCGGCCACTGTTCCAGCGGGCCCAGCGGCGTACTGGCCCAATCATGCAGGCGCACCTGCTCGGCCATGTCGCTGCTGCTTTGCAGCCAATTCATCATTGCAAGAGCACCTTGTTCGCCGCCGTCTGGTTAATCGCCTGGAGGGTCAGGCCGACACGCTACAGACCGGAATGGCCGGTGGCAGTTCAACGCAATTATCGCGGAGATGGCATTTTGATGCTCTATCCATTTGAATAGGTTACTGGCTGCCGAATAAACCCGTCCAGTAGATGCCTGCATCACTCTTCGGGTCCATGGCGTACGCCGCGCCCAGTTCGCGAAACTGCGGGTTCATCAGGTTGGCGCAATGCCCGGGGCTGGCGAGCCAGCCGTCCACCACCTTGCGCGGGGTGTCGAGGCCGGCGGCGATGTTTTCGCCGATGTTTTTTGCGATATACCCGGCCAGTTCCGCACGGTCGCCGGGGGTGCGTCCATCGTGATCCAGGTGATCGAAGAAATTGCCGTTGGCCATGTTGCGCGTGTGGCTGTTGGCGGCGCCGGCCAGGTCGTCGTTCCAGCTCAACGGCGTGGTGGCGCTGAACGCCTGGGTGCCACATTGGCGCGCTTGTTCGCGGGCGGCGTTGACCAGGTTGAGCAGTTGCTTGCCTTCGGTCTGCCAGTCGCCCAGGCCGCTGGACAGCAGCGGGCGGGCGAGCACGATGCGCCAGTCCTGGCCGCTGTTGCTCACGCCGATATCGACAAATTGCGGGTCCAGCACCACGCGGCAGAAGCTTTCGCGCACGGCCTTCATGGCTGCTGCAGCATCCTTGGGCCCGGACAGGCTGATGGCCTGCACG
Source organism: Pseudomonas sp. 18.1.10 (assembly GCF_024655625.1). Lineage (NCBI taxonomy): Bacteria > Pseudomonadati > Pseudomonadota > Gammaproteobacteria > Pseudomonadales > Pseudomonadaceae > Pseudomonas > Pseudomonas sp. 18.1.10. The sequence goes on along the minus strand of NZ_JANLGL010000054.1, from coordinate 13,077 downwards.
TTGACCATCGGATACGCCGCCCGCGCCAGCGCCTGTTGCAGGTCGCCGACGTTATTGGCCGGCAGCACCAGCCGTGTGTCGCTGGTCAGCGGTGGCAGTTCCTGGGAACCCTGGTCGCCGCAGCGCTGTAGCTGGCTGCGGTATTGGTTGATCTGTTGTACCAACTGACTTTCTTCATTCGCCATCGCGCTGGCGCAGAACACCGTAGTGGCGGCCAGCGTCGTCAGACCCATCATCAATGACAGCACGCGCATGGACATTACCCTTGAGCTTGTAAAGTGCCCATGATGCGCGATGTAGGTGCGTCCATGCACCCGTTGGTCTGATCTTTTTCCTTCAGTTCTTGAAGGCCGAGTGTTTGCGGCCCTGGTCGCACAGGGCAAACACCACCACCAGCAGGGCCGAAATCCCCAGGATGATGACCACGCCATCGGTGGAGTGGGTGGCCGAGGCCGCGACCATCGACAGTGCGCCCAACGGCGCCAGGCCGCCGGCGATGGCCGTGCCGATTTCACGCCCGGTACCAAAGCCGGAGGAGCGGGTCTGGGTCGGGAACTGCCGGCTCAGGAACGAGCCTTGGGGCGCAAACATCATCGGCGCGAGGATGCCCGTGCCGACGCCGATGGCGATGTAGATCATCAGGCTTTCGCCGGTGTTGAGTAGGGCCAGGAACGGGTAGGCGAACAGCAGCGAGCACACGCCGCCGAGCATCAGCACGGTTTTGCTGCTCCACTTGTCGCACAGCCAGCCGAAGCAGGGCACGGCGACGATGGCGATCAGGCTGGCGATGGTCACCGACAGCGAGGTGACGTGCACATCCACGCCTTTGAACTGGGTCAGGTACGCCAGGGAGAAGGTCTTGAAGATGTAGCTCAGGGCGTTGTAGCCAATGGCCACGAAGAACACCACGGCCAGGCCTTTCATATCATTCTTGAACAGGGTTTTCAGCGGCGAGGCCTTGGCCTTGGCGGCTTCTTTGCTCAGCTCGTTGAACTGCGGGGTTTCCGGGATGCTGTTGCGCACCCACAGGCCCACGCCCACCAGCACGATGCTGCACACGAACGGGATGCGCCAGCCACCGGCCAGCAGGAATTCGTTGCCGTTGATGGTCAGCACGTACACGGTAAGTGACGACAGCAACAGACCCAGGTTCAGGCCCAGTGCTGGCCATGCGCCTTGACTGCCGCGCTTGCCTTCCGACGCGTGCTCGTAGGACGTCACCGCCGCCCCCGACAGCTCGGCGCCCGCGCCCAGGCCCTGGATGATGCGGATAAACACCAGCAGGATCGGCGCCCAGATGCCAATCGAGGCGTAGCTGGGGATCAGGCCGATCAGCGTGGTGCACACGCCCATCAGGCAGAAGGTCAGCACCAGCACTTGCTTGCGGCCGAACTTGTCGCCGAGGTAGCCGAACAGGATGCCGCCGAACGGGCGGGCGATAAAGCCGATGGCAAAGGTGGAAAAGGCCATCAGGGTGGCGGTTTTCGGGTCGCTGTTATCAAAGAAGATCTTCGAGAACACAATGGCCGCCATGGTGGCGTAGAGGTAAAAGTCGTACCACTCCAGCATCGAGCCAAAGATGGTTGCGGCGGCGACTTTGCGCAGGCGCTTGCGGGTTTGTTCAGGGGTTTCGGTGGACGGAATGGAGGCAGGTGCCGACATGCTGGACTTCCTTCTGGGTCTTTATAGTTATTGTCAAATGGACGCGTATTGCAGGGTGTTACTCGGGCTGGAACAGGCGGTCGGCGATCATCGCGCCGATGGGCATGGCTGAGGTGGCGGCCGGCGAGGGCGCGTTGCACACATGCAGCATTCGTGGGGTCTGGGCGAACAGGAAATCGTGCACCAGGCTGCCGTCGCGCATCACCGCCTGGGCGCGGATGCCCGCTTCATAGGGCAGCAGGTCTTCAATCGTGAGCGATGGGCAATACTTGCGGCACTGTTCAAGGTAGCCGGACTTGAACAGCGAGTTCTTCATCTCGGTGGTGCCGGAGCCGAGGTTCTGCCAGATGGTTTTCCAGAAGCCTGGGAAGCTCGCGTACTGCGCCACGTCGCGCCAGTTCACCGAGAACTTGCGGTAGTTCTCGCGGCCCAGGCCCAGCACGGCGTTCGGGCCGACGGTGACGCTGCCGTCGATCATGCGCGTGAGGTGCACGCCCAGAAACGGCAGCTCCGGGTCGGGAATCGGGTAGATCAGGTGGTTGACGATGTTGTTTTTCGCCGCCGGCAGGCGGAAGTATTCGCCGCGAAACGGGATGATCTGGTGGTCGATGGGAATACCGGCAAGGGTCGCCAGGCGGTCCGACTGCAAGCCGGCGCAGACCACCAGGTGGCGGGCCTGCCAGGTTTCGCCACGGGTGTTGATGGTGACTTTGTCGGTGTCTTCGTGGATCGCGGTGACGGTGCGCTCCAGGCAGATCTCGCCACCGCTGCGGCGGATCACCTGGGCCATGGTTTCGCAGACCTGGCGGTAATCGACGATACCGGTGGCGTCGAGGAACAAGCCGCCGAGGCCGACGATGTTCGGCTCACGTTGACGCAACTGGTCGGCGTCGAGGCGCTCTACGTTCATGCCGTTGAGCTGGGAGCGTGCGTAGAGGGCTTCCATACGCTGCATTTCCAGGGGGCTGGAAGCCACCAGCAACTTGCCGCACACCTCGAACTTGATCCCGTGCTCCGTGCAGAACTGCTTGGTCTGCTCGGCGCCGCGCTTGCACAGGTCGGCCTTGAGGCTGCCCGGTGCGTAGTAGATGCCGGCGTGGATCACGCCGCTGTTGTGGCCGGTCTGGTGCTTGGCCAGCACCGCCTCTTTTTCCAGGATCACCAGCGAGGCGCCCGGTTGGCGCTTGAGCAGCTCCATCGCGGTGGCCAGGCCGACGATGCCGCCGCCGATAATGCAAAAGTCGTGAATCATTGCGTGGGGTACCTAAAGTTGCACATTTCGGTCTGCTTATCAGGTTGTCAGACTAATGTTTTTGTTAAAAAAATGGCGTGTCGAGGACACGCTACTTAAAGGGTCAACGGGTGGCTGGCAGCTCCAGGCTCAGGCGCCGCGCCGCTGCGCGCAAGTGCGCCTCGGCACTGGCGGCAGCAAGTGGGGCGTCGCCGTCGGCGATGGCCTGGTAGAGCGCCTGGTGTTCCTGGGTCGCATCGGCGGAGCCGGTGGCAAAGCGTGACGCCGAGTTTTCCCAGGCGGTTTTGCGGGCGCTGGCCAGTTGGCTTCTGAGGAAATCATGGAACGCGACGAAGTAGTCATTCTTGCTGGCATCCGCGATGGCGCGGTGGAATTCCACGTCGGCGAGGGCGGCGGCTTCGAAGTTGTCGCGGTGGTCCTGCATGGCTTGCAGGGCGGTTTTCATGCGCTGCAGGTCGGCTTCATCGCGGCGCTGGGCGGCAATCGAGGCGGCTTGGGTTTCGATCCACAGGCGCACTTCAAACATCTGCGCCAGGTCCGGGCTGCGGCCGTTGGCCTGGGGGAAACGGAACACCGTGCCCGCAGGCGTCTGCGAAATAAACGAGCCCAGGCCCCGGCGTGCGGTAATCACGCCATCGGCCTTGAGCTGGGCAATGGCTTCGCGCACCACGGAACGGCTGACGTTGAGTTGTTCGGCCAGTTGCTGTTCGGTGGGCATGCGCGACTCCGGCGGCAATTGGCCGGAATCGATTTCTGCGCGGATCGCACTGACAACCCGCACGACAAGCGAGTCGGGGCGCTGGAGCTCAAGCATGGGACAACCTTGGTAATCAGGTTGTCAGACAATAGTCGCTGCGATTTTATCTTGTCAATGCTTTGTGTCGCAGTGCGCCGGCCAACAGGATCAGGCCCACCGCCACCGCGAAGGTGGTATGCAGGCCAAAAGCCACGGATTGCGGGGTGGCGCGGAGGATATCCGGCGTGGCCCAGGCGAATACCGCACCGAGGGCCGAGGTGCCGAAAATCAGGCCGACATTGCGCGACAGGTTCAACAAGCCTGACACCGTGCCCCGCCGCGAGCCTTCGACATCACGCATCACTGCGGTGTTGTTGGCGGCCTGGAACAGACTGTAGCCCGACGTCAGCAAGACCATCGCGCCAAGGTAGGCCCACAACCCGCCGGCCAGCGCCAGTGACAACGCGCCCACGGCCATGATGGCCAGCCCGAGAGCGATCATGCGCGGGCTGCCGAAGCGGTCGGTGAGCTGGCCGGCGGGCACGCCGGTGAGGGCGGCGACACAAGGCCCGAGCGCCATCACCAGGCCCATCCATGCCGGTGCGAGCCCCAGGCCACGGGACAAGTAGAACGGGCCGACTACAAACGTCGCCATCATCACCGCCGACACCAGTGCGCTCATCCCCAGGCCGTTGCGTAACCCCGGGCTTGCCAGTGCCGACCAGAACGGCGCTGCCGCCCGTGCGCCGGGCTCGTCGGGCAGATAGCGGTAGGCGAGGGCGGCCGCCAGCAGCCCCAGCGGCGCGCCGAGCAGGAACAGCGCGCGCCAACTCCACAGGCTCAGCAACACACCACCCACGCTGGGCCCCATGGCGGTGCCGACGGCCGACAGCGTGCCGAGCAAGCCCATCACGCGGCCGGTGCGTTCCTTGCTGACCGTGTCGCCGACCATCCCCAGGGTCATCGCCATCATGATCGCCGCCCCCAGCCCCTGCAGCACCCGCGCTGCGATCAGCCAGTACAGCGACGGCGCCATGGCGCACAGCCCGCAGGCCAGGGCGAACAGTAATAAGCCGGCGAGCAACAACCGGCGGCGCCCCAGGCGATCGCCCAGGCGGCCCGCGTTGACAATCACGGCGGTGATCGCCAGCAAATAGGCGAGCACCACCCACTGCACCGCCTGAAACGACGCATCAAAGGCCAGCACCAGGCTGGGCAGGCCGACATTGGCAATGCTGGTGCCGAGGGAGGCCAGCAACATGGACAACGACAGGCTGAAAAGGGCGCCGCGTGTGGAACTGTGCATCAGGCATTCCTTGAGTGATCGCTACTGTCACAACTCTACGGCGTGGCCTAACATGGCGGAAGACGCACGACTTGCAGTCAATACCTGCACCTGACGCCTGATAAGGAGCGCCGATGCCCGATCTGAACCTGCTGATGACCCTGGATGCCCTGCTCGCCGAAGGCAGCGTCGCCGGTGCGGCCAAGCGTTTGCGCCTGAGCCCCTCGGCCATGAGCCGTGCCCTGGCGCGCTTGCGCGAAACCACTGGCGACCCGTTGCTGGTGCGTGCCGGCCGAGGCCTGGTGCCGACGCCACGGGCCTTGGCCCTGCGCGAACACGTCAGCCGCCTGGTGTTGGACGCCCAAGCCGTGCTGCGCCCCGCGCAAACCCTGGACATGGCACGGGTCGAGCGCACCTTTACCCTGCGCACCAGCGAAGAGTTCGTCGAAAGCTTCGCCCCGGCGTTGCTCGCGCGCATTGCTGAAGACGCGCCTGGCGTGCGCCTGCGCTTCGTCAACAAGACCGACAAGGACAGTGCCTGGCTACGCGACGGCAGCGTTGACCTGGAAACCGGGGTGGTCGACGCCAATGCCAGCCCCGAACTGCTGACCCAGGCACTGTTTCGCGACCGCTTGATCGGCGTGGTGCGCAGCGGCCATCCCCTGAGCCAGGGTGACATCAGCGTGCAGCGCTATGCCGAGGGCCAGCACGTCTACGTGTCCCGGCGCGGGCACGACCGTGGGCAGATCGACGTTGCGCTGGAAGCCCAGGGCCTCAGCCGTCAGATCGGCACGATTGTCACCGGGTTCGCCACCGCCATCGCCCTGGCCCGTGCCACCGACTTGATCGCCAGCGTGCCCGAACGCTACACCGCCCAGCAACGCGAAGGCCTGCACCGCTTCGCGCTGCCCTTGGCGTTGCCGACCTTTACCGTGGCGATGCTCTGGCACCCGCGCCTGGATGCCGACCTGGGCCATCGCTGGCTGCGTGGATGTTTGCGTGAGGTCTGTGGGCCGCAACAGGTACAATCGCCGCAGCCTTGACGCGAAACCCCAGGAATGTGCATGTTCAGCCTTACCCGTTACACCACGCCGTGCCCCGAGCCCATCAATGGCCAGATCCTGCAGATGGTGGTGGACAACCTCACCGACATCAGCAGCGTGGCCCTACCGCCGAGCAACCTGCTCTACAACATCTACCAATACGCCATCGGCTTTGAGGTGCATCTGTACCTGGAGGCCTTGAATGGGGCGAAGGGGATTGCGGTCGAGTTGCTTGTCGCCACCGCCGCGCAGGACCCGGAACAGGTCATTGGCTTCGTGCTGTGCCTGCCGGTGAAAGATGACCCCGAGGCCTGTGGTATCGCGTTCATGGCGGTGCAAGCCGGTTTCCGCCGCCAGGGCGTGGCGCGCACGCTGATGGGCGATGTGCTGGAGCGTTATCCGCACGCTGAATTGAGCTGTGCCGTGGAGAAAGTCCCGGCCTTCGAGGCCATGGGCTTTCAGGTACGTGGTGCGCGGGACACCCAGGTGGTGATGAATACCCGCAGCTACGGCACCGACGGCCTGATGGGTGTGCTCGATGTGGCGGCGATCTACAGCTCGCTGGAAGTGCGGCAGATTCACACCTACCTGCTGCAAAAGCACGGCAAGCGCGCGATGGTGGACGCCGAGAAGCAGCGCGACCGGCACCTGGATCAACTCGCGCGCAAGGTGCAGTTGTTTGTGCAGGGACGGGGCTGAGATTCAATTTTCTGTGGCAGACGTGGTGTCTGCCCCATTGCTATCGCAGGCAAGCCAGCTCCCACACTTGATCGGGTTCACACGGTCAAAATGTGGGAGCTGGCTTGCCTGCGATGAGGCCGTCACTGCCTACCCACCATCCCCAGAATCATCCCAAGCAATTCCTGCTGCGCCTCCTCCCGACTCAGCTCACCACTGGCCGCCGCCTGGGACAAAGCTTCCGCCGCCCCAAGCATCGCCCGCAAACCAGCCCGGGACACACTGCCGCCGGGCGCAAACGGTGACAGCGCGGCGCTGCATTTGTCGAGGAAGATCGCCTCGTACTGGCGCTTGAGGGTTTCCAGTTCCGGCGAGCTGCTCAACGCCGCAATCACCCCGGGGATTTCCCGTCCCTGCAACAACACGCAATCGACATAGGACGCGGCAATCACCCACGCCCGGTCCTCGAGCGTCGCATTGCTGGCCTGTATAGCCTCGGCAAACACCTGGTTCTGGCGCCCGTCAAAATCGGCATACAGCGCCGCCAGCAACCCCGCTCGGGTGACGAAGTGATCGTAGACCACCGGCTTGGTGACGCCCGCCAGTTCCGCCAGGCGCCCCAGGGTCAGGGCGTCGGTGCCTTCATCGCGGACCAGTTGCCAGGCCACGTCCAACAGTTGGCGCAGGCGATCTTCGCGCGACAGGCGGCGACGTGGGGCAGGGGATTCATGGCTTGACATGCTTATATACCAAAAGTAACTTACCAAAGGTAACTTAAGCCCAGCCTAAACCGAAACGGAGTCAATGTCATGCACGCCTTGATCGTAGTTGCTCATCACGACCCGCAATCCCTGACCCACAGCATCGCCTTGCAAGCCGCTGCCGGGCTGACCGCTGCCGGCCACAGCTTTGAGATCGCCGACCTCGCCGCCGAAGGTTTCGACCCACGCTACGGCGCCGCGGACCAGCGCGTGCATCGCGGCCTTGCCACGCCGCCGGCGGATGTACTGGCCGAGCAAGCACGTATCGACCGCGCCGATGCGCTGGTGCTGGCGTTTCCGATCTACTGGTGGTCGCTGCCGGGCCTGCTCAAAGGCTGGGTCGACCGTGTATTCGTCAACGGCTGGGCGATTGATTACGGCCCGAACAGGCCGGTGGTGAAAAAGCTGCGGCACTTGAACGTGCACTTGCTGGCCGTGGGGGCGGCGGATGAAAGCGCCTTTGATCGCCACGGTTATGCCACGGCCATGCGTACGCAGATCGACCACGGCATCTTTGATTACTGCGGGGCCAAGGTGCTCACTTCCGAGCTGTTGCTGGAGTCGGAAAGCGGCACCGCCCAGGCGCACCTGCGCACAGCGCACGCGCTGGGGCTGGGGTTGTTTCAACAGGAGGCAGTTGCGGGCTGATTCAGCCTTCGCGAAACAGGTCGTGGGCGTCGAGCAGGCGGTAGGCAATTTCCGGGCGTTTTTCCATGCCCCGGCGAATCGCTGCTGGAATCGCCTGGCGGGTCTTGCGGCACAGGCCTGGAAACGGCTCGATGTCGATCTGGATGCCGCGCATGCTCTTGACCTCGGTGTGCCCCGGCGCGACCTGCACGCGGATGCCCAATTGCTGGTACATCAGCTGTTGCATGCGCTCCAGGTCTTGCAGGCTCTTGAGGTCTTCGAGGCGCGCGATCAGCTTCTTCTCTTCCTGACGTGTAAGGCTGAGGATGCGCGCGTCGGCGCCAGGGGTTTGCAGCAGTTGCTCGCGGTCGCAGTCGCAAGCGCCGGGTGGGCAGGGTTGGCGAATAGTCATGTGCTTGGCCCCCCCACTCCATGCGTTGCCGGCTCAGTAGCTGAGTTGAACCCCAAGACTGCCCAGGGCCTTCCAGTACTCAGGATAGGTCTTGGCCACGCAGTCCGGGTCCTGAATGCGGATGCCCGCCACTTTCAAGCCGGCCAGGGCAAAGCACATGGCGATGCGGTGGTCGGCGTGGGTGTCGATCAGGGCATTGCACGACGTGCCCGCCAGCGCCGGGTCGCTGGCGACCAGCAGGTCGTCGCCTTCGATGGTGGCCAGGCCCGGGCGGATTTCATTCAAGCCGTCGTGCAGCGCCTGCACGCGATCACATTCCTTGACCCGCAGGTTGGCCAGCTCGGTGAACCGCACCGGGGTGTTGTTGAACGCGGCCAGCACCGCCAGGGTCGGAATGGCGTCCTGCATCTGCGAGCCAACCACCGTGGCCTGCATGTCTGGGAACTGGGCAATCACGGCCTGGGCCTTGGCGTCCGGCTGGGTGAAGTCCTGCGCGGCCACGCCGATGTCGATACGGCCAGCGGTCAGCACTTCGGCCGCCCACAGGTAGGTGGCGGCGGACGCGTCTGGCTCGATCAGGTAGTCGTGGGCGGTGTAGCCGGTCGGGGCGACGCGCCAGGTGGTGTCGTCGACGGTGTCGACCTGGGCACCGAAGGCGCGCATGCAGTCCAGGGTCAGGTCCACGTAGCCACGGGCGCCGATGTCCTTGCCGGTCAGGGCCACTTCAATCGGCGCTTCGCCGCAGGCCGCAAGCATCAGCAGGGCCGACACGTACTGGCTGGACAAACCGCCGTCGATCTCGAAGCGCTTGGCCTGGACCTTGCCCACGCCGTGCACGGTCACCGGCGGGCAACCGGTCGGGCTGTCGACCTGGATGCCGTTCTCGCGCAGGGTCGCCAGCAGCGGGCCAATCGGGCGCTTCTGCATATAGTCGTCGCCGGTCAGCACCACGGTGCCTTCGACGGTGGCGACGGCGGCGGTGAGAAAACGCATGGCGGTGCCGGCGTTGCCGAGGAACAGCGGTTGCGCCGGCAGTTGCAGCTTGCCGGAACCGGTGACCACAAAGGTGGTGTCATCCGGTTCGTCGATGGTCACGCCCATCTGGCGCAGGGCCACCGACATATGGCGGGTGTCATCGCTCTTCAACGCGCCGCTCAGGCGGCTGGTGCCCTTGGCCAGGGCGGCCAGCAACAGGGCGCGGTTGGTAATGGATTTGGAGCCGGGGGGCGCGACCTTGCCATTGAGGGGGGAATTGGGCGGTGTAACGGTCACGGTTTTCTGCGAACTCAAGGTACAAGGCTCCTGATGCAAGGCAAGGTGGGACGGAGTGGCCGACGGGCGGACCCGAATAATCGGCCAAACCAGCAGTACTTGTCGAGGTTTAGCGCTGGCTCAGCCAGTAATCGTGCAGGGCACGCGCGGCCGGTTCGATCTGGCTGACGCGCTGTTGGTGCGCCGCTACATCGAGGTCGGCCGGCAACTCGAAATTGTCCTGCTCGGCGCACCAGGAGATTTTCTCCAGTTCGCCGGCCTGTGCTGCCGGCAGTGCAGGCCAGTTGCCAATGGCCGCGCCACGGATATAACCAAAGCACCATTCCTCGGCGAGGGTCACGCTGTGGCCCTGGTGTTCGGTTTCGTCGAAGCGCGCCTTGAAACCTGCTGCATCAGTGGCCAGTTGGCCTGCCAGGGTATTGATGTGGCGCACGCACAGTTCCAAGAAGGTTTGCGCCTCATCCATGTTCTCCCACTCCGGGTTCTGCCCGCCCCAGATCGCCGGGAACCACTCGGCTACGTCCACCTGGGCCGGGCTCGACACCAGGGCGGTGAAGTAGCCGTCCAGTTCAGCGAGGTTCAGCACCGAATGGTCGTCGCCGTACTGTTGCAGGGTGTCTTCGACACATTCGAATTCGGCCGGGGAGAGGGGTTGGGCGTGCATGGGCATATCCTTTAAACGTCGAGCGCCGCTGATGGGGCGGCTTAAAGCGCGAAGGATGGCGTGTGCGCCGGGTTTTATCCAGCGTTTTCCCAGTCCCGCTTTTAGCCGATGCGCCGTGGCGCACCCTTGTTATAGTTCGGGCCTTATCACTCGCCAGTCAGGGATCACTGCCATGTCCGAATACCAAGCTTTCGTCGTCGAACTCACCGGCAACGTTGCCCATGTGCAGATCAATCGCCCGGAAAAGATCAACGCGATGAACGCGGTGTTCTGGACCGAGATCATCGAGATCTTCCAGTGGATCGAAGACACCGACGCCGTGCGCGCGGTGGTGCTGAGTGGCGCCGGCAAGCATTTTTCCTCGGGCATCGACCTGATGATGCTGGCCTCGGTGGCCAACGAATTCGGCAAGGACGTCGGCCGCAATGCGCGCCTGCTGCGGCGCAAGATCCTTGAGCTGCAAGCGTCGTTCAACGCCGTCGACAACTGCCGCAAGCCGGTGCTGGCGGCGATCCAGGGCTATTGCATCGGCGGGGCCATCGACCTGATCGCCGCGTGCGATATGCGCTACGCCGCCGAGGGCGCGCAGTTCTCGATCAAGGAGATCGACATCGGCATGGCGGCCGACGTCGGCACCCTGCAACGCCTGCCGCGCATCGTCGGCGACGGCATGCTGCGGGAACTGGCCTACACCGGCCGCCCATTCGGCGCCGAGGAAGCGCGCAGCATTGGCCTGGTCAACCGGGTCTACCCGGATCAAGAGAGTCTGCTGGCCGGTGTGCTGGAGATCGCCCATGAAATCGCCGCCAAGTCGCCGATTGCCGTGACCGGCACCAAAGCCATGATCGGCTACATGCGTGACCATACAGTCAATGATGGTCTGGAATACGTTGCCACCTGGAACGCGGCTATGTTGCAATCCAACGACCTGCGCGTGGCCATCGCGGCCCATATGAGCAAGCAGAAACCCGAATTCGTGGATTGACCGACATGACCCCAGGCTGGATTACCACCACACTGCTGGACAACGACACCCCCGGCGGCTGGGCCGTCGCCCGCAGCCGCGAGGGCTTTTTGCATGACAGCAATGGCCCGCTGTTCCCCCGCGAATGGCTCAAGCGCCAGGACCTCTCGGTGTTTGCCGAACACGGCATCGGCCACCTCGACGGCGAGCCGGTGTACCTGCTGGAGCTGAACGCGCCGGTGGACGTGGCGGGTTGCAGTTGGCAGGGCCTGCGCGCCTTTATGCTGCAAGGCGATCACACGTTATACAAAGTGTTGGGCTACGCCGCGCAGATCGGCACCTGGGCGCGGGAGCACCGGTTTTGTGGGAGTTGTGGCCAGGCCATGGTCCAGGTGCCACGGGAACGGGCGATGTTTTGCCAGGCCTGCGACCTGCGCAGCTACCCACGGATCTCGCCGAGCATGATTGTGCTGGTGACCCGTGGCGACGAGATCCTGCTGGCGCGGTCGCCGCGGTTTGTCACAGGGGTGTACAGCACGCTGGCGGGGTTTGCCGAGCCGGGGGAGTCGGCCGAAGATTGCCTGGTGCGCGAAGTGCGCGAGGAAGTGCAGGTGGAGGTCAAGAATATCCAGTACATGGGCAGCCAATGCTGGCCGTTTCCCCATTCGATGATGCTCGGCTTTCATGCCGAATACGCCGGTGGCGACATCGTGCCCCAGGCCGACGAGATCGAAGACGCGCAGTGGTTCAACATCCACGACCTGCCGCCGTTGCCGGCGTCACGTTCGATTGCGCGCTACCTGATCGACCTCTACCTGGCGCGGCGCTTAGGCCACGCTGAACCAGTGCTGCCAGGCTAGGCGTACGGTCAGCCCCAGCACCACGGTGATAAACACCGGGCGAATGAACTTGGCGCCGCCGCTGATCGCGCTGCGTGCGCCAAAGAACGCGCCGCCCATCACGCACACGCCCATGGTCAGGCCGACGATCCAGTCCACCGTGCCGTTGAAGATAAACACCGACAGTGCTGCCGCGTTGCTGACGAAGTTCATGCTGCGCGCAACGCCGCTGGCCTTCACCAGGTCCACCGGGTACATCAGCATCGTGCTGACGGTCCAGAACGCGCCCGTGCCGGGGCCGGCCACACCATCGTAGAAGCCCAGGCCGAAGCCCTGGGTGGATTGCCATTTCTTCTTGATCGGTGCGTCCGCAGCCGGCGGCGCCTTGGGCGTGCCGCCGAACAGCAAATACAGGCCGCAACCAAAGACGATCACCGGGAGCATCTTGTTCAGGGTCTCGGCGGGCAGGTAGTGGGCGACGACCGCACCGGTCAGTGCGCCGATAAAGGTGCCGACGATGGCGTGCACCCACTGGCGCGGGTGAAACAGCTTGCGGCGGTAGAAGGTGAAGCTGGCAGTGGCTGAACCAAAGGTGGAGCTGAGCTTGTTGGTGCCCAGGACCAGGTGCGGTGGCATGCCGGCGGTGAGCAGGGCGGGCGTGGTGAGCAAGCCGCCGCCGCCGGCAATGGCGTCGATAAAGCCGGCGACGAAGGCCACGGCGGCGAGAATGGCGAGGGTGGTGAGGTCAACGCTGAGTTCGAAGGGCATGGGCAGGGCTTATTATTGGCAGGGCGGCCGCCATCTTACTGCCAGAAGTACATAGATCCAAATGTGGGAGCGGGCTTGCTCGCGAATGCGGTGGGTCAGTCAAAAATTTAGTGA
>NZ_JANLGL010000053.1:0-33357 GCF_024655625.1 Pseudomonas sp. 18.1.10 | reverse complement strand
CACAGCTGAACTATCGTCGGCAGCGTCAGATGTGTATAAGAGACAGATCCACTGCATTCGCGAGCAAGCCCGCTCCCACATTTTGATCCGGTTTACAGGCCCAGCAGTGCTGTACGTTGCAGTACCGATGCCTCAATCCCTGCTTCATCCAACCCGCACTCCGCCAGCATCTGCGCCGGCTTCGCGTGTTCGACGTACACATCTGGCAAGCCCAGGTGCAGCACTGACTTGAGGATGTTCTCCCGCGCCAGGAACTCGCTGACCGCCGCGCCCGCACCGCCCATGATGGCGTTTTCTTCGACCGTCACCAGCAGTTCATGGCTGGCGGCGATGTCGCGTACGAGGGCTTCATCCAACGGTTTGACGAAGCGCATATCGACCACGGTGGCGTCGAGCTTGTCGGCGACTTTCAAGGCTTCGGCCAATTGCACGCCAAACACCAGGAAGGCGGTCTTGCTGCCTTGGCGGCGCACGATGCCCTTGCCGATCTCGATCGGTTCCAGGTCCTTCTCGATCACCGCGTTCGGGCCGTTGCCGCGCGGGTAGCGCACGGCGGCCGGGCCGTTGTACAGGTGGCCGGTGCTGAGCATCTTGCGCAGTTCGTTTTCGTCGCTCGGCGTCATCACCAGCATGCCGGGGATGCAGCGCAGGTAGGACAAGTCGAAGCTGCCGGCGTGGGTCGGGCCGTCTTCGCCCACCAGGCCTGCGCGGTCGATGGCGAAGAGCACGTCGAGGTTCTGCACCGCGACGTCATGCACCAACTGGTCGTAGCCACGTTGCAGGAAGGTGGAGTAGATCGCCACCACCGGTTTGGCGCCTTCACAGGCCATGCCGGCGGCGAACGTGACGGCGTGCTGCTCGGCAATTGCCACGTCGAAGTAACGCAGCGGGAAACGCTCGCTGAACGCCACCAGGTCGGAGCCTTCCTTCATCGCCGGGGTAATCCCCACCAGGCGCGGGTCGGCGGCGGCCATGTCGCACAGCCATTCGCCGAACACACCGGAATACTTCGGCCCACTGGCCTTCTTCGGCGCGGCGGCGGGGGCGTCCACGGGTTCCAGCTTGGTGATGGCGTGGTAGCCAATCGGGTCGACTTCCGCCGGGGCGAAGCCTTTGCCTTTCTTGGTGACAATGTGCAGGAACTGCGGGCCCTTGAGGTCACGCATGTTGCGCAGCGTGGCGATCAGGGTCGGCAGGTCGTGGCCGTCGATCGGGCCGATGTAGTTCCAGCCCAGCTCTTCGAACAGGGTGCCGGGGACCAGCATGCCCTTGGCATATTCTTCGGTACGTCGGGCAATTTCCCACGCGCCGGGCAGACGCGAGAGCACCTTTTTGCTGCCTTCGCGCATGCTGGCGTAGGTGCGGCTGGAGAGGATCTTGGCTAGGTAGTTGGACAGGCCACCAACGTTGCGCGAGATCGACATGTCGTTGTCGTTGAGGATCACCAACATGTTGGCGTCCACTTCCGGCGCATGGTTCAGCGCTTCGAAGGCCATGCCGGCGGTCAGCGCGCCATCACCGATCACCGCAATCGCCTTGCGATCGCTGCCTTGCAGGCGGGCGGCAATGGCCATGCCCAGTGCGGCGCTGATGGACGTGCTGGAGTGGCCGACGCCAAAGGTGTCGTACTCGCTCTCGGCGCGACGCGGGAAGGCGGCAATGCCGTCCTTCTGGCGCAGGCTGGCCATTTGCTCGCGACGGCCGGTGAGGATTTTATGCGGATACGCCTGATGGCCCACGTCCCACACCAGCCGGTCGTCCGGGGTGTCGAACACGTAATGCAGGGCGATAGTCAGCTCGATGACGCCCAGGCCGGCACCGAAGTGCCCACCGGTCTGGCCGACCGTGTAGAGCAATTCCAGGCGCAACTCATCGGCCAGGGTTTCCAGCTCGGCTTCACCCAGACGACGCAGGCCGGCCGGCGTGGCAGCACGGTCGAGCAGGGGCGTGGACGGGCGCTTGCGGGGAATCTCTTGAAACGTCGTGGGCATCAGGCGAATCGTTATAGGTATAAGAAGAGGCGGCAGTTTACCTCAAGCATCGCAAACTGCCCACGCAGAGCGCCAAACTTGGCCGATATGCGGCTGCAATGGCGGCTGCAATCAGTGCCGGCGCTCGACGATATACCGCGCCAGGTCGCGCAGGGGCTCGGCCGCCGCGTCGAAAGGTCGCAGGGCGTCCAGGGCCAGGTCGCGCAGTTCCAGGGCATAGGCCTTGGCGGCTTCAAGCCCGAGCAGTGCCGGATAAGTCGGTTTGTCCCGTGCAATGTCGGCGCCCTGGCGTTTGCCCAGGGTGGCGGTGTCACTTTCGACGTCGAGGATGTCGTCCTGCACCTGGAACGCCAGGCCGATGGCGCGGGAATAGGTCTTCAGCGCCGCGAGTTGTTCAGCTTCGGCGCGGCCACTGGCCAGGGCGCCGAGGTGCACGGCGGCTTCGATCAGTGCACCGGTCTTGTGCCGGTGCATGTATTCCAGGGCCTGTTGATCGAGCTTCTGGCCGACCGAACCGAGGTCGATGGCTTGACCGCCAACCATCCCGGCGGGGCCAGCGGCGACGGCCAGGGCGGTGACCATGCGCAAGCGGATCTCGGCGTTGACGCCGCTCAGCGCGGGGTCCAGCAGGGCGCTGAACGCCAGGCTTTGCAGGCCGTCACCGGCAAGAATCGCACAGGCTTCGTCAAAGGCTTTATGGGTGGTCGGCTGGCCGCGACGCAAATCGTCATCGTCCATGGCCGGCAAATCGTCGTGTACCAGGGAATAGGCGTGGATCAACTCCACCGCACAGGCGGCGCCATTGGCCTGCTCGGCGGTTGCGCCCAAGGCTTCGCACGCGGCATACGCCAGCAACGGGCGCACGCGCTTGCCGCCATTCATCACGCTGTAGCGCATGGCTTCATACAGACGCTTGAGTTCGGGGCTTGGCGCAACAAACAAGGGCTCCAGCGCCGCATTGACCCGGGCTTGGCTACTGGCCTGATACGCGTCGATCATTCCGGTTGTTCCGCATCGAAGGGTTCTTCGGCCAACTCCCCGTCACGCTCCAGCAGCACCTGGACCTTCTGCTCCGCCTGCGCCAAGGCGCTCTGGCAGTCGCGGGTCAGGCCGATGCCTTGCTCAAACGCTGTCAACGAGTCTTCCAGCGACAACTCGCCGTTCTCCAGACGCTCGACCAGGGTTTGCAGGTCGGCGAGGGATTGTTCGAAATCGAGTGCAACTTTTTTGCGGGCCATGGCGGCTATTCCGGTAGACGGTAAACCGGCGCGACACTAGCAGACATGGGGATTCTGGGCAAATGAGCGGGGCGGCTCAAACGCTCAGGCCATTAATTTGATAGCGCGTACTACGGCCTCCGCCGGGCAATCGCACCAGGCAGTTTTTTTCCAGCAGATCAGCCAGGTGACGCGTGGCGGTCGCTTTCGACACCTTGGCCACGGCCTGGTACTGGGCGGCGCTGATGCCATGCTCAAAGCCCTTCTCTCCGCCATCCAGCAAGCGGTTAAGCACCTTGATCTGTTCGGCAGACAGCACGAGGTCGCGGTGCTGCTGCCAGAACCGGCTCTTGTCGAGCACCCGGTCAATCTGCGCCATGGCTTGTTGCACACTGCGCAGCAGGGTCTTGAGGAACCATTCGAGCCAGTCGGTGATATCCAGCGTGGCCTTTTGGCTCGACTCCAGCGCCTGGTAATAACCCGCGCGGTCCTCAAGGATGCTGGCCGACATGGCATAAAAACGAATGGCCTGGTGCTCGCCCTGGGCCAATGCCAGGTCAGTGATGGCGCGGGTCAGGCGACCATTGCCGTCGTCGAACGGGTGCAGCGTGACAAACCAGAAGTGCGCGACGCCTGCGCGGACCAGCGGATCAAGCTCCGGTTGGTCGCGGCTGCTTTCGAACCATTGCAGGAACTCATCCAGCGCGTGTTCCAGGCCTTTGCGCGGCGGCGCCTCAAAATGCACCGTCGGTCGATCAAGCCGGCCCGACACCACCTGCATCGGCTCATCCCCGCGCAATGCGCCGATATTCAGCGCGCGCGCAGCCAAGCCGGCTTCGGGCGTCGGGAACAACAAATGATGCCAATTCAACAGGCGGGGGAGGGTAAAGGGTTGGGCGAATTGTTGCGTGGCATCCAGTGTCAACTCCGCGAGGCCTTCGCTGCGGCGGCTGACGCGGGCGTCCTTCAACGGCTCCAAACCCAGACGTCGCGCCAGGGACGAGCGTACCGAGCCCACATTCAACTGTTCCCCCTCGATTGCCGAAGAAGTCAGGATATTTTGCAGTAACGCATCCAGTTCATTCTGCGCGTTGACCGCCTGGCTGACGCTGCCGAGCATGCCCAGCAGCTTGCCTTGGGCTTGCCCGCACTCGCGCAACAAGACCGCCAGGCGACCCGGTTGCCAGTGGAAGTGCGGCCAGTCGGCGTGTTGCCAGACCCAGAAGGGGTGGTCCATGGAGCAGTACCTGAGTGGGTGAGCCGAATAAAAAGGCTATTCGGCTCATTTGGTGAGCCGATTGTGCAATGTATTCGGCTCACCGTCCACCGTCAGAAATCGTACTTGAACCCCGTCATCACATTCCGCGGCGCCCCATAAACCCCGGCACTGGTGGTGGTGAAGTACTCCTTGTCGAACACATTGTTGAGGTTCACCGACGCCGACAGGCTTGGCGTGATTTCGTAGCGCGCCATCAGGTTGGCCACGGCGTAGCTTTCCTGGGTGTAGTAGCTCAGGTCGAAGCCGGTTTTGCTCTGCCAGTTGAAGCCGCCGCCGACGGTCAGTTTGTCCAGCGGGCCGGACAGGCGGTAGGTGGTGAACAGCTTTGCGCTGTGGCGGGGGATTTGCGTGGCGATGCGTTGGTCATCGGCGTCGGTGCTGACGCTGTAGGTGTAGCCGCCGGCGGCGTTCCAGCCCGGGGCCAGTTCGCCGTTGAGTTCCAGCTCCACGCCCTGGGTGGTGGTGCCTTGCACGGCTTTGTAGGCCTGGAACAGTGTAGGCGTCAGCTTGTTGCCGTCTGGCTGTGAGAGGTTGTCCTGCTCCAGGCGGAACAACGCGAGGCTGGTGTTCAGCGTGTCGTCATTGAAGCTGCCCTTGATGCCCAACTCATAGCCGGTGCCTTCCAGCGGCGCGAGGTAGGAGCCGGTCACGGTCTGGTCGCTTTGCGGGCTGAAGATCTTGGTGTAGCTGCCGTACACCGACCAACGGTCGCTGAGGTCGTAGACGAGGCCGCCATAGGGGATGAACACGCCGTTTTCTTCGCGGTCGAGGTGGATGTCGTCGTAGCCTGCGGCGGTGTAGGTGACGTCGTCAGTCTGCTTCCAGTTAATCAGGCGCCCGCCAAGGATCAGGCTGGTGGCGTCATTGAGGTGCCAGCGCGAGGTCAGGTAGGCCGAGTACTGGTTTTCCTTGAAGTCCTCTTTGCCCTTTTTTTCGAAGTCGGGCTTGGGCGCGCTGCCGTCCCAGTCGTAGATCGGCCCGAGGGTGCCGTCGTAGCCGGTCCAGGCGCGCATCCAGCCGCCATAGTCCGGTGCATTGGTATTGCGGATTTGCGACAGCTGCATCCCGGCGATCAATTCATGCTCGCGCCCGAGGAATTCGAACGGGCCGGTGACATAGGCGTCAATCGCGTTCTGCTTGGGGTTGCCCTGGAATTTGTTGGGGATCACCACGCCGCCCAGGCCGGTGACCGGGTCGGGGTTGCCGGAGAGAAAGTCGATGGCCGAGTCGTATTTGTTCTCGGTGCGGGTGAAGTCGAGCTTGGCGCTCCAGCCGTTATCGAACTGTTGCTCCAGTGACGCGAAGTAGCTGGTCTGGGCGTGATCGTAGAACGACCAATTGGTGGCGGTGTTGTAGGAACGTTTGAAATCCGTACGCCCGCCAGCGCTGTCGAACAGCGGGAAACCGCTGCGCGGCGGCGCGTTGGTGTGCACGGTCTGGTAGCTGAACCCCAGGGTCAGCAGGGTGCTGTCACTGAGGTCGAATTCGCTGATGCCGTAGACCAGGTTGGTGTCCTGTTTATAACGATCGACCCAGGAGTGCTGGTTCTTGTAGTCCAGAACCATGCGCCCACGGATGTTGCCGGCGTCGTTGAGCGGCCCGGAAACGTCCACCGAGGTGCCGTAGCGGTCCCAACTGCCGGCTTCGCCGCTGATGCTGGCTTGGGGCGTGGCGGTGGGGCGCTTGCGGATCAGGTTGATGGTGGCCGACGGTTGGCCCATGCCGCTTATAAGGCCGGTGGCGCCGCGGACCACTTCGACGCGGTCGTACATCGCGGTGTTCTGGGTGTAGTTGTCCATCCTGGATGAGGTCGGCACGCCGTCGATCTCGAAGTTGCTGATGGCGAAACCGCGCGAGTAGTAGGCGTCGGAATCCGCGCCCTGGCCTTCACGTACCACGGTGATACCGGAGGTGGCCTCCATGGCGTCCGTCAGGTTCGAGAGCTTTTGGTCGGCGATGCGCTGTTGGGTAATCACCGTGACGGACTGCGGGGTTTCCTTGAGCGCGATGTTCAGGCGGTTGGAGCTGCTGGACGACTGCGTGGTGTAGGAACCGGTACCTTCGGTGGTGGAACCGGGCGCTTTGCCGGAAATGCTCACCGGCGCCAATTGCAGGGTGTCGCTCGCACTGGCCGCAATGTCGATAACAAAACTGCTGGCGTTCGGCTGGCTGTAGCGGGCGTGGGTGCCGCCGGTGAGGATGGCCAGCGCTTGCTGCGGCGTATGGTCGCCGTGCAGTTCAGCAGACCGCAGGCCATTGGCTTGGGCCGCGTCGTACAGCACTTGGTAGCCGCTTTGCTGGGCGAACTGGTCCAGCGCGTCGGTGAGCGACTGCGCGGCGATATTGAAACTCATACGTTGGCTGTTCGCCGCGTTTGTTGTCGGCGTGGCCGCCTGGACGTAGGACAGTGGCAAGCCGGCCGCCATCAAAGCGACCGCCAGCGGTAAGTAGTTGAACCTCGTGACCTGTGAATACGGCATACATCCTCCCCGGACTACAAATGATAATGCTTCCTAAGTGCGGGGTAAGACGCAGCAGGCGACTGAATTACCGTGGGAGGCGAAAATAATTTTTGCGTGGCGCTCAACCGCGCACGATCAGCACGCGACGGGTCAGCGCGGTGGTGCGCAATTTTTGTGTGCTGATTAACGCGTCGAGGGCGCTGTCGATCTGGTTCAAGTTGAAGCTGGCGCTGATGGGCCGCTGTCCGACCTGCTCGTCGAGCCAGATCACCCGGCCGCCCTGGTAGCGCACCAACTCCTCCAGCACCTCGCGCAGCGGTGCATTGCGCACGCGCAGTTGGCCGTCGCGCCAGGCCAGCAGGCGCTCGGCATCGACGGCTTGCGGCGCTTGCACCTGGCCCTCGATGACCTTGAGTTGTTCGCCCGGTTGCAGCACCTGATGTTGCCCGCCGCCCATCACTTCGACGCGGCCGCGCAGCAGCGTCACCTGATCCTCGGCCGCGCCATGGCTGACGGCAAACGCCGTGCCCAGCACACGCACGCGCGTGCTGCCGGTTTGCACCACGAACGGCCGGCCATCGTGGCTCACGTCGAAGAACGCTCGACCGCGCAACAGGTGCACGCGGCGTTCATCGTTGTCGAGGGTGATATCGACGGCGCTGTCGCTGTCCAGGTGCACCTGTGAACCGTCGGCCAGGGCGATGTCCTGTTGCTGCCCGGTGGTCGTGGCGTAATCGCTGCCCCAGGTGTTCAGCGGTGGGGTCATCAGCATCAACGTGGCAAAGGCCAGCAACACGCAGGCTGCGGCGGCATACAGCGTGCGTCGTGGCAGCGGCCGGCGTCGCTCGCTGCGGCGTACCGCGTGGGCCGGTTGCTCCAGCAGGCGCCAGAGCATTTCCACATTCTGGTAGGCATTGGCATTCAGCGGGTCCGCACGCCACAGTTCGTACTCATTGCGCTGCTCGGCGCTGATGTTTTCGCTGCGCAGGCACGTCCACCAATCCAGCGCTTGCTGGTCACGTTCGGAGGGCGAGGGTGCAGGGTGATTATTCATCGGGACTCGTTGCCTTGCAGGACCGCCGCGCAATGGGCCATGGCCTTGTTCAAATGCCGCTCGACCGCACGGGCATCCAGGCCCAGGCGAATGGCGATTTCCTTGTAGCTCAGTTGCTCGACCCGGGCCAGCAGAAACACTTCACGGGTGGGCGAGGGTAGCCCATCGATCAGGCGCTGCAAATGCTCCAGGGTATTTCCGGCGATCGCACTGCCTTGCGGGTCGGCGTCACCGGCCAGGTCCTGCAGCTCCTGTTCGTCGCGAATGCCACGCACGCGGTTGCGGCGGGCGTGGTCGATGCTCAGGTTGTTGGCGATGCGGTAGAGGAAGGCGCGCACGTTGCCGATCTTGGCGACTTCGCTGTTCATCAGGCGGATAAACGCGTCTTGCAGCAGGTCGTTGGCGGTTTCGCGACAGTTCACCCGGCGGGTGAGGTAGGCCAGCAGTTCGCTGCGGTGGCGGCGATAGAGCGGGCCGAGGTTGCGGTTGCCGGGGTCGTCGGACATGGCACGAAGCGCCGCTCAGGGGGTGGGGGAAGGGATGGTAGTGCTAATGAGAAATTGTCGCAAGAACACTGGTTCGCGACGCCAGTGTGTGGCAGAGGCGGTTATCACAGTAATGGCCTAGTGCTATTCTGCGCCACGACCTGCAGCCACCCGTGGACAGTGCAGGCACAAAAAGCGCGTTTGAGGAGATAGGGATATGTCGTTGTTGGCGTTCTTGCAGGCCAGAAAGTACTCAAGCTCGGGGCGTGTGCATGTTGCACCCAATATTCCCAAGAAGCTGTTGAGCAACGCACTGGCGGCGTACGATTTGACGCTGGACCCCAGCGACGTGGTGGTGTTGATCGACGACACCATGTTTGGCAGCGGCAAGGACGGTTGCCTGATCGGGCATGACTGCCTGGCGATCCGCGAAACCTTCAGCGACGCTGTCAGCTATGCCTACAGCGAAGTGCAATCCCTGGAGATTCAGGGCAGCAAACTTTTCCTCAACAAGCGTCAGGCGATTGCCTTCAACATGCCGGACAAGGCCGACCTCAACCAGTGCTTCACGTTGCTGCTGGAGTGGATGCGCAGCCAGTCCGCCGATCAGCCACCGGCCTCGGTGAAGCGCGCTGAAGCCAAGGCGGCCGGCAGCGAGGAGTTGAGCGCTGCGCAAGTCGAGGCCGTGGTGCAAATGACGGTCAACTTGGCCGAGCGCCTGGGCCTGGAGCGCGTGTACGTGCGCCCGCACATCCCGCAGAAAAAACTGCACGCGGCGCTGGAGTCCTACGGCGCCAATATGCGCGAAGACGAAGTGCTGGTGCTGATCGACGACACCCTGTTCGGCGGTGCCAAGGAAGGCGTGCTGATGGGCGCGAGCAAGCTGGCGCTGAAAATGGTGTTTGAAGCGCCGCGCCTGTTTTTCTGGCGACACCTGGAAGGGTTGTCGGTGGAGAAGCGCGATCTTTACATCAATGCGCGTAAGGTTGGTTCCTTCACCCAGGTAGGCGAAAAGGAGTTGGGCGAGTTTTTCTCACTGATCGACCAGGCGTTGGTGGATGCGCGCCAAGTATCGGCGGATGACATTCCGCTGCCGCAGGTCGTGGCGTCTGAACCTGAGCCTGCGCAGGCCGAAGAAATCTTCGCCCTGGCAGTCATCGAAGACGCCGACGTACAGAGCCCCGCCGAGCAACAGAAAAAAGCCGGCGCCAAGGACAAGCTGCTGGGCTACGTCGCCGTGGCCATCGAGCAAAACAAGCCGAAGATCTTGCCGTTCCTCAAGGAAAAAACCGGCGAGGCGTCGCTGGCTGCATTGCGTGATGACGCCAACGTGGAAAAACTTGGCGGCTTTATCTATGCCTTCCTGCCGGGCGTGGTGCGCCTGGCGCTCAAGGAAGAAACCTTCGTGCGCTTCGTGCTGGAAAACCGCAACAAGCTCCTCGACAAACTACTGGTCGGTGAAGCCGAACGTGTCGCCGCGTTGCCGGATATCACGCCGGTGAGCCGTGGCTACCAAGCCGACCTCGACGACTTGTTGATGGACGACGAGCCAGGGGTGCGTCCGGGGCAGCAAACGATCGAGACCCTGCGCGTCATTTTGCAGGAGCTCAAGCAAGAGTTGCACGATGACCCGGAGGCCGAATTCATCTGGCGGTTGCCGATTGGTTTCCTTGAAGCGCTGTTGCCTAAAGCGGAAAAACTGATCGGTTTCCCCGACAAGAAAGTCGAGGATCAGGTCTTTTTTGTACTGGCCCTGATGTATGGTTTTTCCTTCCACAAGGTGCCCGAGGCGGTGCGCGGCCAGGAGAAGATTCTGGAAAGCTTCCTCAACGGTTTCGGCGTCATTTTGAGTGGCTACGAAGAACACAACGCCTTCAGCACCTTCAACGTTGATGATGACGTGATGCCCATGTTGCTGATTATGACCAAAGTGGCGAGCAAGCAGCAGCTCAATGAACTGGTCAGGAAAATGCTCGACGAGTACACCAACGCCACTGAACCGGGCGACTTCGAGATGGACGACATCATGTCGCTGCTGCGTGAAGCCAACAACGGCGCGGTGGCCTGGGTGGACGCGCTGACCCGCATCAGCGTGGCCCACGAACGTGAAGTGCAACGCAAATGGGGCGACGTGCTCAACTAGGACCGTGACGGGCGGCCAGTTTCAACCAGGCGTTCGAACTGGCACTGCCCTTGCGCACCGTCCAGGCTGGCCTCAAAGGCCAGCAAGCCGGCAAGCACCTTTTGCTGGGCTTCGATCTGCGTGACCAACTCCTGCTTTTTCTGCGCAAGCGCCTGCGTCGCACGCTGCTGCGCCAACGCGTTGCCGGGGTCGCCGTGGAGGATTTGCTGCAACTCCTTGAGCTTGAAGCCCAGCTGTTGCGCGCACTTGATAAACATCAGCAGCTCGACACTCTGCTCGGAATAGACCCGGTACTGGCCCTCCCGCTGGGGCGGCGGTAACAGGCCAATCGCCTCATAGTGACGAATCGCCTTGATGGTCGTGCCTGACAGCTGCGCGGCTTTGCCGATGTACATGAAAACTCCCTTTTCCCACGAGTGCGCCGGCTTGTTTCAGCCATTTTTCCCGTTGCGTGGGTGTCGATCCCAAGACCGGCCCGAACAGCAACGTCTTGGTTGGTTTGATGCCGCAAAACGTCAGGGTGGTCTTGCGCATCTGATGCACGCCCGGCATGCGGTAGAACCAGCGGTAATACCATGGCGGCGTGTCCAGGGCCACCAACAAATGTGCGGTTCGACCTTGCAAGAGCTTGTCGGGGAACGCCTTGCCCGCGCGGTATTTGAAGGCAAAGCCGGGTAGGAAAATACGGTCGATAAAACCTTTCAACAACGCCGGGATGCCGCCCCACCAGATCGGCAACACGAAGGTCAGCTGAGTGGCCCAGAGGATGTCGGCTTGGGCGCTGAGCAGGTCGGGTTCCAGGGCTTGGATCTGGGTGTAGCCGTTGTGCAGGATGGGGTCGAAATCCAGCTCGCCCAGGCGTAGGACGCGCACCTCATGGCCGGCGTTTTTTGCGCTGCGGGTGTAGGCGTCGGCGAGTGCGGCGCAGAAGCTGGTGGTGGCGGGGTGGCCGAGGATGAGCAGGATGCGGTGGGGCATGGTGGGTTGTCCTGAATGGGGAGATTCAGGGTAGGGGGTGCTGTATAGGGGAGAGTCAAGCAATACGCCTATTTGCAATTGCCAGCAGGACGGATCTGTATTCCTTGAGAGGTCCTTCCTGAAGCGATCGTAGCGCCTTGTGGGCTCAGAATGACGCTGGCTAGCGTGCCTTAACACTCAAGAGGTGAATTGGCATGAGCGAAATATCCAAAGACTTGACCGCCCCTCCAGCAGGCTATTCTGACTGGCTAAGCGATCTCAAGGGCCGCATCCACACGGCGCAACAACGTGCGAGTTTGGCGGTGAATCGTGAATTGGTATTGCTTTACTGGCAGATTGGCAACGATATCCTGACCCGGCAGGCTGAGCAGGGTTGGGGAACTAAAGTTATCGATCGTCTTGCTCGGGATCTGCGAGCGGCCTTTCCAAACATGAAAGGTTTTTCGCCGCGTAATCTTAAATACATGCGTTCTTTTGCCGGGGCGTGGCCGGACTCGGAATTTGTGCAACAGGCTGCTGCACAATTGCCATGGGGCCACAATGTGGTGCTGCTGGACAAACTCCCAGGGCCCGAAACCCGTCGCTGGTACATCTCCCAGGCAATCGAGCACAGCTGGTCACGCAACACGCTGGTGATGCACATTGAAAACCGGCTGTTGGAGCGCAGTGGCAAGGCTGTCAGCAACTTCGAAACCCTCCTGCCCAAACCCCAATCCGACCTGGCACGCGAGTCGTTGAAAGACCCGTACCGTTTTGACTTCTTGAGTCTGGCTTTGGACGCGCAGGAGCGCGACATAGAAAACGCGTTGATCAAGCATGTCACCGACTTTCTGCTGGAGTTGGGTGCAGGCTTCGCTTTTGTCGGCCAGCAAGTGCTGCTGGACGTGGGCGGTGACGAGTTCTTCGTTGATCTGCTGTTCTACCACTTGAAACTGCGCAGCTACGTCGTGATTGAACTCAAGGCGGGCAAGTTCAAACCCGAGCATCTGGGCAAGTTGGGTTTTTACCTCGCCGCCGTGGATGCCCAGCTTAAACACCCACAGGATGGCCCGACCATTGGCTTGCTGCTGTGCAAGAGCAAGAACGAAGTGGTAGCGGAATATGCACTGCGCGATAACAACCGGCCGATTGGGGTGGCGGAGTATCAATGGGTGGAGTCGTTGCCGGCTGAGTTGCAAACCAGCTTGCCGAGTATTGAGCAGATTGAGCGAGAGTTGGCTGGTTAGAGGGATGCGAACAACAAAAGCCTGCTTTTCAAGGCAGGCATTTTGTTTAACTTGCGGTGTTTAGTCCTTGCGCGCCGTCAACGCCGAGTAACCATTCATCAAGTTGCGGTAGTTCGGAATGCGCTGGGACAGCAGGTTGCCCAGGCCTTCGATATCGTTGCGCCAGTCGCGGTGCAGCTCACAGGCCACCGAGAACCAGTTCATCATCTGCGCGCCGGCCTGGGTCATGCGGCTCCACGCGGCCTGTTGCACGGTGGTGTTGAACGTGCCCGACGCATCGGTGACCACAAACACGTCAAAGCCTTCCGCCAGTGCCGACAGGGTCGGGAACGCGACGCACACATCCGTGACCACCCCGGCAATGATGATCTGCTTGCGGCCGGTGGCCTTGATCGCCTTGACGAAGTCTTCGTTGTCCCAGGCATTGATTTGGCCAGGGCGGGCGATGTACGGCGCGTCCGGGAACATCTCTTTCAGCTCCGGCACCAGCGGGCCGTTGGGGCCTTGTTCGAAGCTGGTGGTGAGGATGGTCGGCAGGTTGAAGAACTTGGCCAGGTCCGCCAGGGCGAGCACGTTGTTCTTGAACTCGTTGGGCGAGAAGTCCTGCACCAGGGAAATCAGGCCGGTCTGGTGATCGACCAGCAGTACGATGGCGTCGTCTTTGTTCAAGCGGTTGTAGGTTGGCGTGCTCATGGTTGAATCCTTTTTTGTTTAGGTTGGTTGGGCGTTGCGTTCAACATGGGCACAGATTAATGGTTGGGCTGTGGGTGATAAATCGGCTGGCGTGTGTCTTACTGTCAACCCAAAAGAGACAATGTGAGGAGGGGAAGATATCGTTGGTTCTCTCGCGTTGCTGCGAAGGCCGCGTTGGGTGTTCTTTGAATGAGGGCGAGTTACCGATGATTGACGCTCAGGTCACTATGACTTTCTTGCGGGCATTAAAAAGCCGGCTTGTGGCCGGCTTCTCGCGGACCGCTTCAGCTTGTTTTTGACAAACCTCAACAGCCTTCAAATCGCTCAGCCAACATTGCGTCTGGCTGAATAGTAGGGGCATCTGCGGGAACTCCTCCGCATCGCCGAGCAGGGTGAATAGCTTAAAGCCAACCCCCTGCCAAATGTGCGGCGCATGATACCCACATTCACCTCAAATGCCCACCTCCGGTTCCGATTTAGAGCCTTCCCAGCCCAACAGGTGTTCATCCAGCGGCACAGGTGGGCGGCGGTTGTTGAGGGTGGACCACCAGAATACCCAGCCGACGATTTGCACGCTCTGTTCGAAGCGTTGCTCGTAGTTGAGGTATTCGTCGGGATGTTCGCTGGCGTTGTGGCTACGCATGCGCAGGCCGCCGCCCGGACGGTTGTAGAGGTATTTGATGCGCAGCATGCCGTCGTGTTCGACGGCGTAGATTTCGCCGTCGACGATTTGCGTGCGGCCGCTGTCGATGGCGAGGGTGGCGCCCTGTTGGATGATGTCGATCATGCTGTTGTCGGCCATGTAGGCGCCGATTGCGCGGTCGGGATTTACGCTGAGGGCTTCAAGGGTGTGCAGGGAGACGCGGATGCGCTCGGTGGAGGTGAAAGTGGGGTGGAGGGGGATCTCCACGTCGATTTTTTCCGGGGCGCAGGCTGGGCCTGTGAGGTATTTGCCGCTGTCTTCGCGGGTGGGCAGTGCATTCCTTGCAGTGGGGCCGTCCAACATAAAGTTGACCGGTGGGTGTTTGGGGCCAAGGCCGGTGCTCAGCCAGCGACTGGTGACGCATAGCAGTTCTGCGATCTCGTTGAGTCGGCCCATGGGGACGCCGCGCTTGAACCAGTTGTTCACGTGTTGAGGCGTGACGCCGCGGTTTTTGGCGAAGTCGGAGGCGGAAAGATGAACTTCCCGTAACAGCGCTTTTAAACGATCACCTGATGTATTCATAAACGCAGAGTTTACTGGCGGGGGAAACAAATCAAATAAACCATGCGTTGATTTGCGCGTGTAGGTTTTTGCTTAGTTGTAGTTTGATTTTTCAGATTTCTTGTATTGTTAAACGTTAGTTGCTTTTTGTTGAACTCTGCGTTTAATGTCGCGCACAAAAAAGCCCCGAATAATCGGGGCTTTTTTTATTGCTGTCGCCATGAAGCGCGGTTATCAGCCCTTGTAGGCGGCAACCGACTTCATGATCTCGGCACGGGCGGCGTCTGCGTTGCCCCAACCGTCGATCTTCACCCATTTGCCTTTTTCGAGGTCTTTATAGTTCTCGAAGAAGTGCTTGATCTGTTCCAGCAGCAGTGGCGGCAGGTCGGTGTATTCCTTCACGTCCACGTACAACTGGGACAGCTTGTCGTGTGGCACTGCGATAACTTTGGCATCGCCGCCGCCGTCGTCGGTCATGTTCAGGATGCCCACTGGGCGCGCACGGATAACCGAGCCTGGGGTAACCGGGTAAGGGGTTACGACCAGCACGTCGAGGGGGTCACCGTCGTCAGCCAGGGTGTTAGGGATGAAACCGTAGTTGGCCGGGTAGAACATCGGGGTGGCCATGAAACGGTCAACGAACAGGCAGTCGCTGTCTTTGTCGATTTCGTATTTGATCGGCGCGTGGTTGGCCGGAATCTCGATGGCGACGTAGATGTCGTTCGGCAGGTCTTTGCCAGCCGGAATCTTGCTGTAGCTCATTGGGCGTTGCCCCCGTTAATTGGCCAAGAAACTTGGCCGGATTGGCCTAAAAGTGGCGGCGATTATAGGCACATTCTGGCGCCGATGCCATGCGCCAGACGTCGTACGGTCATTCGCCCTGTGGCTGATAACGCGGGTCGCTGGCTTGCAGTTGGTGCAGGCGGGCCAGGGGATCCTGGCGATAAAAGCGGCTGAGTTGGGTGTACACCTGTGGATAATTGCTGACCAGTAAATCCGGGGCGCTGAAAAAGTATTCGCTGGTGACGGCAAAGAACTCCGCCGGATTTTCGGCGGCGTAGGGGTCGATCTCGGTGTCGGCATCCGGGTTGGCGTCCAACTGGCGATTAAGGTCGTCGTAGGCGCCTTGCATCACGCTCGCCCACTCTTGCACGCGCATGTCGTGGTGCAGCGGCGGCAGGCCATTGGCGTCGCCGTTGAGCATGTCGAGTTTGTGCGCCAGTTCATGGATGACCAGGTTGTAGCCTTCCCAGTTGCCGCTGGCCTGCACGCCCGGCCAGGCGAGGATCACCGGGCCCTGTTGCCAGGCTTCGCCGCTGTGTTCGCCGTCCCATTCGTGTTCGATGCCGCTGCTGTCGCGATGGCGCTGGGGGCTGAGGAAGTCGTCGGGGTACAGCACGATTTCGTGGAAGCCCTGGTACCAGTCGAGGTCGCCCAGGTTCATCAATGGCAGTTGCGCCTGGGCGGCCAGCAGCAGGCGTTGTTCCTGGTGCAGTTCGACGCCGGGGAGGGCAGTGAGGTGCTTTTCGGTGAGGAACACCACGCAGGCTTCGCGCAGCCATCGATCCTGTTCGGCGCTGATGCCGTCGAGAAAGGTCAGGTGCTCGCGCACCCGCTGCCAGGTGTCATCGGCAATCGGGTGCTTGGCCAGCAGGCGCCGGCGACGCCAGGCGCTGAGGGACCACATCGCCAGTTACTGCGGCTTGGCTTCGGAGGACGTGCTGCCAAAACGGCTGCGCAATACGCCAATGATCATCGGCACCAGCGACAGCAGGATGATAAACACCACCAGCAGCGAGAGGTTCTTCTTGATAAATGGCACGTTGCCAAAGAAGTAGCCCAGGGTCACCAGGCCGCCGACCCAGAGGATGGTGCCCAGTACGCTGAAACCGAAGAAGCGCGGGTAAGGCATGCGCGCGATGCCGGCGACGAACGGCGCAAACGTGCGCAGGATCGGCAGGAAGCGCGCGAGGGTCACGGTTTTGCCGCCGTGCTTGTCGTAGAAGTCGTGGGTTTTTTGCAGGTAGTCACGACGGAAGATTTTCGAGTTCGGATTGCTGAACAAGCGTTCTCCGGCCGTTCGCCCGATCACATAGTTGGTGCTGTCGCCGAGTATCGCCGCCAGCATCAACAGACCGCCGAGCAAGACCGGGTCCATGCCACCCCCGGCCGCCACGGCGCCAGCAATAAACAGCAACGAATCACCCGGCAGGAACGGCATGACCACCAGGCCGGTTTCGCAAAAGATGACCAGGAACAGAATGGCGTAGATCCACGGACCGTAGTTGGTTACCAGCATGTCGAGGTAGACGTCGAGATGCAGGATAAGGTCGAGCGGGTTGAAATCCATGGATGGCACCTGTGTGAATGGCTCGGCTCAGCAGGCCAGTGCGGAAGCTGGGGTAAGTAAGACTACAAACGTATGTCGCGATTCTTACATACTTGAGAGGTCCGCATTATACGGATCGAGAGGTGAAAAGCCTGTTGGTTTTGTAGCGGGGGATGTCGCGATTTGTAAGGATATACACCGATCCAAGTGTGGGAGCGGGCTTGCCCGCGAAAGCGGCAGTGCAGGCACCACACCCCTTTGATCCTTACCCAAATCCACCAATACCACTATCACCACCTTTTGCCTTCCTGCCACACCAGCGACGCATTCCCTGCCTAGCATGGCCTTCATCCGTTTGATGAGGTGCCTTGCATGAACACTGCCCTGACCCAACCCGGCGCACCGATGAAGGTGCGCAATGTCCAGAAACGCTTCGGCGCCTTCACCGCGCTGGACAACGTGTCCCTGGACGTCGCCGCCGGTGAGCTGGTGTGCCTGCTGGGCCCGTCCGGCTGTGGCAAGACCACCTTGCTGCGCTGCATCGCCGGCCTGGAGCGTCAGGACAGTGGTGAACTTTACCTGGGCAATCGCGACGTTTCCCTGCTGCCGCCCCAGGCGCGGGACTACGGCATCTTGTTCCAGTCCTACGCGCTGTTTCCCAACCTCACCGTCGAAGCGAACATCGGCTACGGCCTCACCGGCAGCGGCCGGGACGAAGTGCGCCAGCGCGTCGGGCAGATGCTGGAACTGGTGGGCCTGCTGGGCAGCGAAAAGAAATACCCCGGCCAACTCTCCGGCGGCCAACAACAGCGTGTCGCCCTGGCCCGCGCCTTGGCGCCGGCACCTTCGTTATTGCTGCTGGATGAACCGATGTCGGCCCTCGACGCCCGGGTGCGCGAGCATCTGTGCACCGAGCTGCGCCAACTGCAACGGCGCCTGGGCATCACCACGCTGATGGTCACCCACAACCAGGACGAGGCCATGTTGATGGCCGACCGCATCGCCGTGATGAACAACGGCAAGGTCGAGCAATACGCCACGCCCCAGGAAATCTACGACCGCCCGGCCACGCCGTTTGTGGCGGAGTTTGTCGGCCAGGGCAATTGGCTGCCCTTCAGCCGCAACAGCGCCAGCCATGCCCAGGTCGGCGGGATGAACATGCGCCTGGCCGATGACGCCGGCGTGGCCAAGTCCGGGCGCCTGTTCTGCCGCCCGGAAGCCATCAGCGTCAACCCGCCGGTGCATGAAGAAAACCTGTTCCCGGCCAAGGTCCGCGAGATCACTTTTCTCGGCAACCGCTGCCGCATGAGCTTTGAATTGGAGCAACTGCCGGGCCATGCGCTGCTGGCCGAACTCGCGCCGGAAGCCATGCCACGCCTGGGCGCCCAGGACATCTGGGTGGCCTTGCCGCCGCGCAGCCTGCAGGTGTTTGCCTGAGATGGCTGCTGTCATGACCTTGCCTGCCGCACGCCAGGCTTCCCGTGCCGAACTGGGCGACCGCCTGTTTGTGGTCGGCGGCAAACTGCTCTGGCTGTGCTTGCTCGGCGTCGCCGTGTTGCTGCCGTTGCTGGCGATCTTCTGGCGCGGTTTCAGCAGCGAGGCCGGGCAGGGCGGTGGTCTGGTCGCTGCCCGAGAACTGATTACCAGCGCCAACTTCCACTGGCTGCTCGGCAATAGCCTGAAAGTTTCCCTCAGCGTCGCGGCCATTGTCGTACCGCTGGCCTACCTGTTTGCCTACGCGCTGCAACGCACGCTGATTCCCGGCAAGGCGATCTGGCGCGGCCTGTCCCTGTTGCCGTTGATGGCGCCGTCGATGCTGCCGGGGATTGCGCTGGTCTATCTGTTCGGCAACCAGGGCATGTTGCGCGGCTTGCTCTCGGACAATATCTACGGCTTCTGGGGCATTGTTCTGGGTGAAGTGATCTACACCTTCCCACACGCCTTGATGATCCTGCTGTCGGCGCTGTCTTTGGCGGATGCGCGCCTGTTCGACGCCGCCTCCAGCATGGGCGCGAGCCCGGCCCGGGCGTTTCGCAGCATCACCTGGCCGGCCACGCGCCAGGCCGTGTTCGCGGCGTTCTGCCTGGTGTTCACCCTGACCATCACCGACTTCGGCGTGCCCGTGGTGGTGGGCGGTGATTATCAAGTGCTGGCGCTGGAAGCCTACAAGGCGGTGGTCGGCCAGCAACAGTTCGGTCGCGGCGCGTTGATTGGCATGGTGTTGCTGCTGCCGGCACTGTTCAGCTTTGGGGTGGATGCGTGGCTGCGCCGCCGTCACGGCGATGCCATGAGCGGCCGCGCCCAGGTGTTCCAACCGCTGCCTTCACGCTTAAGGGACGGCTGCTACCTGGCCATCGTCCTGCTGATCTGCGCGGTCTTGCTGCTGGTGTTCGGCATGGCGGTGTACTCCTCGCTGGTGAAATTCTGGCCGTACAACCTGTCGCTGTCGCTGAACCACTACAGGTTCGAAGACACCGCCGGCGGCGGCTGGCTGGCCTATCGCAACAGCCTGACCATGGCCTTGTGCACCGCGTTGATCGGCAGCGTGCTGATCTTCACCGGCGCCTACCTGATGGAAAAGACCAAGGGCCAGAAAGGCCTCAACCTCGCGCTGCGCATGCTCAGCTTCGTGCCGATGGCCGTGCCGGGGTTGGTGCTGGGCCTGGGCTACGTGTTCTTTTTCAACCTCAACGGCAACCCGCTGCATGTGTTCTACGGGACCATGACCCTGCTGGTGGTGTGCACCATTGCGCACTATCTGACCACCGCACAGATGACCGCCACCACCGCGTTGCGCCAGCTGGACGCCGAGTTCGAAGCCGCCGCGCTGTCCCTCAAGGCGCCGTTGTATCGCCACTACCTGAAAGTCACCGTGCCGATCTGCCTGCCGGCGCTGCTGGACATCGTGCGCTACCTGTTTGTGTCGGCGATGACCACCGTGTCCGCCGCGATCTTCCTCTACAGCCCCGACACCATCCTCGCCGCCGTCGCCGTGTTGAACATGGACGACGCCGGCAACGTAGGCGGTGCGGCGGCCATGTCGACCCTGATCCTGTTCACCTCGGCCGGCGTCTCGCTGCTGCTGGCGTGGGCTTCCCGTGGCGCCCTGCGTCGCTCCCAAGCCTGGCGCCAGACCGCGCCCGGCCAATAATCCCGATAGGAGGTGTTCCATGTTCAAGCCCCTGGCGCTGGTCGCTGCCGTACTGTCTGCATTCAGCCTGAATGCCTTCGCCAAGACCGACCTCACCGTGTACACGGCCCTCGAAGCCGAGCAGTTGAAGACCTACAAGCAGGCCTTCGAAAAGGCCAACCCGGACATCGAGATCAAGTGGGTGCGCGACTCCACCGGCATCATCACCGCCAAGCTGCTGGCCGAGAAAGACCGCCCGCAAGCCGACGCGGTCTGGGGCCTGGCGGCGTCGAGCCTGGCGATCCTCGATCAGCAAGGCATGCTGGACAACTACGCGCCGAAGGACCTGGACAAGATCGGCAAAAACTACCGCGACCCCGCCAACCCACCGGCCTGGGTCGGCATGGACGTGTGGGCCGCGACCATCTGCTTCAACACCGTCGAAGCCGAGAAGCAGGGCCTGAGCAAACCCGTGAGCTGGCAGGACCTGACCAAGCCTGAGTACAAGGGCAAGATCGTCATGCCCAACCCGGCCTCGTCCGGCACCGGTTTCCTGGATGTCAGCGCGTGGTTGCAGACCTACGGCGAGAAGCAAGGCTGGCAGTACATGGACGACCTGCACCAGAACATCGGCCAATACGTTCACTCCGGCTCCAAGCCGTGCAAGTTGGCGGCGTCGGGTGAATTCCCGATTGGTATTTCCTTTGAATACCCGGCCGTGCAGTTGAAGCGCCAGGGCGCGCCGCTGGACATCATCCTGCCGAAAGAAGGGCTGGGTTGGGACATCGAAGCCACGGCGATCATGAAGGGCACCGCCCATGCCGACGCAGCCAAAAAGCTCGCTGACTTCTCTGCCAGCGCCGCGGCAATGGATTTGTACAAGGACAACTTCGCCGTCCTCGCCCAGCCGGGGATTGCCAAGCCGCAGACCGAATTGCCAGCTGACTACGAGCAGCGCTTGATCCAGAACGACTTTGCCTGGGCGTCGAAGAATCGCGACAGCATCCTGACCGAGTGGCGTAAGCGCTATGACGGCAAGTCGGAGAAGGTTGTCGGTCAGTAATTTTTTCGTTAGGGCTGCTGGCCTCTTCGCGAGCAAGCCCGCTCCCACATTTTGATTTGTGAACACATTCAAATGTGGGAGCGGGCTTGCTCGCGAAGGCGGCCTTGAATTCAGGACATCATTCCATGACACACCCCACCGACCTGCTAATTGTCGGCGCCGGCATCCTCGGCCTGTCCCATGCCTATGCCGCCGCCAAGCGCGGCCTCAAGGTCAAGGTCTTCGAACGCAACGCCACGCCGCTGGGCGCCTCGGTGCGCAACTTCGGCCAGGCCCTGGTCACCGGCCAACCACCGGGCCCGATGCTTGACCTGGCGCGGGAAAGCCGCGAGATCTGGGGCCACTGGGCCCAGGTCGCCAACCTGCAACTCAAGCGCAACGGCTCCTACCTGTTCGCCCGCACCGAGGCCGAAGAGCATCTGCTGGAAGCCTTCTGCGCCGGTCGCGCCAAGGCGCACGGCTACCACGTCGAACTGCTGCAAGGCGCCGCGCTGAATGACCTGTACGGCGGCCAGTTCCGCCATCACCGCGCCGCGTTGCATGGCCGGGACGATCAGCAGCTGTATTCGCGCGAAGCGATCCCGGCGTTGATCCACTACCTGCGCAACGAACTGCAGGTGGAGTTTCACTTTTCCACCCTGGTGCGCGACGTCGAACCCGGCCGGGTGCACACCACGGCGGGCAGCTTTCGGGGCGAGCAGATCATCGTCTGCTCCGGGCATGACTATCAAACCCTGCTGGCTGATGCGATGGCCGCACTCAATCCGAGTATCTGCCGCCTGCAAATGCTGCGCGCGCGGCCAGCGGTGAACCTGAACCTGCAACACGCGTTGCTCACCGGCTTGAGTTGCGTGCACTACGGCGCCTTCGCCGACCTGCCCGAGGCCGCTGCGGTGCAGGCGCACATCCTGCGGGAGGCGCCGCACCTGCATGAACACGGCATCCATCTGCTCATCAGCCCTACGCCCCACGGTGAACTGATTATCGGCGACTCCCACGACTACGGCCGCGATGCCTCGCCGTTCAATGCCGAAAGGGTCGATGACTGGATGATCGAGCTGGCCGAGCAGACCCTGGGTTGCAAGATCCAGGTGGTCGAGCGTTGGCAGGGTGTGTACGGCTCACGGGGGCCAGGGCCGTTTTCCTTCGTGCGGGCGGCGCCGGGGGTGAACGCGGCATTGATGCACACCGGCGTGGGCATGAGCGTCGGGCCGGCGCTGGCCGAGCGCAACATCAGCCTGTTATGGGGCGCAGCCTGATGAACCCCGAACAAGCGATTGCCGAAGTGTTTGGCTTGTATGAACAGCACGGCGCGGCGGACTACATCGGCGAGCCGGTGTCGCAGATCGAGCATATGTCCCAGGCTGCCCAATGGGCGATGGCCGAAGGCTTCGACGATGAGGTGGTGCTGGCGGCGTTTTTCCACGACATCGGCCATCTGTGCGGCCAGGGCGGCGCGAACATGGGCGGTTATGGCGTGGTCAGCCATGAACGTTTGGGCGCGGATTACCTGCGCCGCGCAGGGTTCAGCGAACGCCTGGCCAGGCTGGTGGAATACCACGTGCAGGCCAAGCGCTACCTGACGTTCAGCCAGCCGGACTACTACGCCCGCCTGAGTAAAGCCAGCCGCCGCACCTTGGGTTACCAAGGCGGCGTGATGAGCGCCGAAGAGGCCCAGGCATTCGAACAGGACCCGCTGTGTGCCGTGAGTTTGCGCATGCGCCACTGGGATGAGCAGGCCAAGCAAATGCACGTGCCGGTGCTCGACCTTGAACTGCTCAAGGCCAAGGCGCGGCAGGTGCTGGCGGCTTAGGTTTCGTCGAGGCGCTGGGCCAAGGCTTCGACCTGTTCCTGGCGCTCGGCCTGGCTGAGCTTGGCGTGAGGGTTGAGGGACGACCATTGCGGATGGGCGCGCGCCTTGTGCAGCGCGTCCGGCAACTTGCCTTCGCGCCAGTTTTTGTCCTGAGGCGTGTCGACCTTGATGCTGTGCATCGCCGCATGCCCGCGCTGGTTCAGGGCCTTGAGCAACTGGCGTTGGCGCAGGGCGAGCAGGCGCAGCACGCCGTCGTCCACGGTCAGCTCGCGCTGGCCCTTGATCTTGCCGAGCAGGCGGCCGCCGTAGCTGCGCGCGGTTTGCAGGGCGCCACCTGCAATCGCGCCGGCCAGGGCGGCGGCGCCCAGGGTCAAGCCGCCGACCAGCAGATCCACACCGGCCCCGGCCGCCGCGCCTGCGGCGATGCCGCCGCCGACGCGCACGCCGAGTTGCTTGAGGGTTTCCGGGTTGAACAGGTCATCGCCCCAGCGCCCGTCCAGCAGCGGCAAGTCGCTGGCGGCAGCGTCCTGCGGGCGGAAGCCGAACAGTTTGAGCAGGGCTTCCACGCACTTCTGTTCACGTTGGCGCACGGCTTTGCGCAGGTCGTTGATGGCTTGCGGTTCATCTTCGGTGACCACGCTGCGCCGGCACGCGGCGCAGTCGATCAGCAGCTCGGCGATCAAGCGTGCGGCGCTTTGCTGGCGGGCCTGGCGCTGGGCTTCCTGGTCGAGAATCAAGCGTTCCAACTGCGGCCGCGCGCTTTCCAGCAGCAGGGCGAGGCTTTCGTACAGGCGCCGTTCGCCGTCTTCCGGTGGCGCGACGCTGTCGAATCGCACCAGCGCATGCAGGCCCAGGCGGGCCAGGGCTTCACGCCAGTCCGGCTCGCGGTGGTCGCTGCTGCTGACGAAGTTGAGCACCGGCAGCAACGGCTTGCCGCAACTGGCCAGCACTTGCAGCTCGTCGCGGTACTTGGCCAGCACCGGCTCGCGGGCGTCGATCACATACAGGCCGGCGTCCGAGGCCAGCAGTTGGCGCAGCACCTTGGCTTCCTGCTCGAAACGCTGGCGCGCTTCGCTGCCGTCGAGGAACCGCGCCAGGCGCGCCGGACCGTCGAGGCGTTCGCCCGGGCGGTCCAAACGTTCGAGGTAGTCGAGCAGGGCGATGGCATCTTCCAGGCCGGGAGTGTCGTACAGCTCCAGCAGCGCTTCGCCATCTACCGACAGGCGCGCCCCTTCGACATGCCGCGTGGTGCTGGGGCGATGGGACACTTCGCCAAAGCCCACGTCGCGGGTCAGCGTGCGCAGCAGCGAGGTCTTGCCGACATTGGTGTGGCCGACCACGGCGAGTTTCAGCGGTTTAGTCATGACCGGTCTCCAGCCAGTTCAGCGGCGCGCAGTCGGCGAAGGGCAGTTCCAGCTGTTGCAGTGCGGTGTGCCAGTCGCCCAGGCGTTCGGCGTCCAGCGCCTGGCCGTGGGGTGCTTGCAGCAGCCACACGCGGGTTTCAGTGGCGCTGCGCGCAAGCTCGGCGATCAACGCCAGGCTGCCGCGATCCGGCGAGCGCCGTGGGTCGCAGGCGATGGCCAGGCGCGCGGGTGGGAAACGCGTGAGTTGCTCCAGCAGTTTGTGCCGTGATTCGCGGCTGTCGAGGATGCCGGCATCTTTGACGTTGGCCGGCAGTTTGGGCGGCCACAGGTGTTGATCGTCCAGCTCGATGGCCACCAGCAGGGCGCCGTCGCTTTCCAGTTCGCTGACGCCGCCGCTGACCTGGTGCAGTTGCTCCGGGGCGGCGTCGTTGACGCCGAGGCGTTCGCTGCTGGGCATCAAACGCTCGCGCAGTTGGCTGTAGCCGGGCAGGTTGAGGTCCAGGCGCAGGCTGGCGCGCCCGCGTTGCCAGCGCCACAGGCAGAGCAGGGCGAGGATCAGGCGCGGCAGCAGGCCGTAGACCAGCAGCACACCGACCAGCCACGCGGCCCAGGCCTGGCGGGCGCTTTCGATATTCAAGGCGGAATCGCCGCTGGCGCGGATCATCTCGACAGTGGGCACGTTGAAGCCGAGCAGGGCGGGCAGGCTGCCCAGGGCCTGGGTGGCGGCGACGAAAGTATCGGCGCTGAGGATGGTGGTTTCCCACACAAAACCGTAGCGGCGGGTGGCGAGCAGCGTCAGCAAAATCACCAGCGCACTGGTCAATGCCAGCAGCCACAGGCCGTTGACCAGCACACCGACGGCCCAGCGATTGAGCTTTTGCCGTTGCAGCAGCAACAGCAGCGCCGGCGCCAGTTGTGCGGCCTTGGCGTCGCGGGCAAGTTTTTCGCTGAGCCACAACCACAAGCGCCCGAGGCTGGCGGCGTGTTCGCCGGCAAACAGCAGGCCCAGGGCCCAGCTTATTAGCAGGATCAGGTTCAAGCCGAGCAGGCTGCCCAGCGCCCAGAACACATTCACGGGTGTCTGGCCGTTGCCCAGCGCGGCGAAGGCCAGGCCTGCGCCGCTGAGCACGGCGACGATTGCCAGCAGCACCAGCGCCAGGCGTGCGCCTTGCAGCCAGCGGGTCAGGGCGGAGGTCAAACCATCGCGCTCGGCCAGGTGCAGGGCGCGCTGCTGGATGCGCGTCGGCAGGTCGCCACCGGCGGCGCGGGCCAGGCGGTTGGCTTCCTGGTCTTCCAGGGGGCCGGCGTGTTCTTCACGCAGGCGCACGGTTTCTGTCAGCCAGAGTGTGTGCAGGGGAGTCACGCGCCGTCCTGTTGTGTGAGTGAGCCTGGAGCATAACCCCTGGCTCGTGGCTCTGGTATTCTCGTCGCCATGAAAAAAACTCTCCCTTTAAGCCTGATCGCAGCCCTCGGTGAAAACCGCGTGATCGGCGTCGACAACAGCATGCCCTGGCACTTGCCGGGGGATTTCAAATATTTCAAGGCCACCACCCTCGGCAAGCCGATCATCATGGGGCGCAAGACCTGGGATTCTCTTGGTCGACCGTTGCCAGGGCGCTTGAACATTGTGGTCAGCCGTCAGACCGATCTGAAGCTTGAAGGTGCGGAAGTTTTTCCGTCGCTGGAAGCGGCGGTGGAGCGCGCCGAAGAATGGGCACTGGCCCAGGGCGTGGATGAGCTGATGCTGATCGGCGGTGCGCAGTTGTATGCGCAGGGGCTGGAGCAGGCGGATCGCCTGTATTTGACGCGGGTGGCGTTGAGCCCGGAAGGGGATGCTTGGTTTCCGGAGTTTGATCAGGGCCAGTGGAAGCTGGTGTCCAATCTGGAGAACCCGGCTGAAGCTGATAAGCCTGCTTACAACTTTGAGGTTTGGGAAAGAGCCTAAGAGCTTCGCGAGCAAGCCCGCTCCCACATTTGACCGAGTTCTAACATGAGAATGTGGTCAAAATGTGGGAGCGGGCTTGCTCGCGAATGCGGTCCATCAGGCCTGCGCTAACTCAGCATGCTCATCGGCATCCAGCAGCGCCTTATCCGTCTGCCCCATGATCTGGCTGGTAATCGCCCCCGCCGTCATCGAACCGTTCACGTTCAGCGCCGTGCGGCCCATGTCGATCAGCGGCTCCACGGAAATCAGCAACGCCACCAGTGACACCGGCAAGCCCATCGCCGGCAGCACGATCAACGCGGCAAACGTCGCACCGCCACCCACGCCGGCCACACCGGCCGAACTCAAGGTCACAATCGCCACCAGGGTCGCGATCCACAGCGGGTCCAGCGGGTTGATGCCCACGGTCGGCGCTACCATCACCGCCAACATCGCCGGATAAAGACCGGCGCAACCGTTCTGGCCGATGGTCGCGCCAAACGAAGCGGCAAAGCCGGCGATGGACTGCGGGATGCCCAGGCGACGGGTCTGCGCCTCGATGCTCAACGGAATCGCTGCCGCGCTGGAGCGGCTGGTGAAGGCAAACGTCAGCACCGGCCACACTTTACGGAAGAAGCGCAGCGGGTTGACCCCGGCCAGGGACAGCAGCAGGCCGTGCACCACAAACATCAGGCCCAGGGCCAGGTACGAGACCACGACAAAGCTGCCGAGCTTGATGATGTCTTGCAGGTTGGAACCGGCGACCACCTTGGTCATCAGCGCCAATACGCCGTACGGCGTGAGTTTCATCACCAGGCGCACCAGGCGCATCACCCAGGCTTGCAGGGTGTCGATGGCGTTGAGGACTTTCTGGCCTTTTTCCACGTCATCCTTGAGCAGTTGCAGCGCGGCAACCCCGAGGAACGCAGCGAAGATCACCACGCTGATGATCGATGTCGGCTTGGCCCGCGCCAGGTCGGCGAACGGGTTGGACGGTACGAACGACAGCAGCAACTGCGGGATATTCAGGTCGGCGACCTTGCCCGCGTAATCGCTCTGGATCACTTGCAGGCGCGCCATTTCCTGGGTGCCGGCCACCAGGCCTTCGGCGGTGAGGCCGAACAGGTTGGTCAGGCCAATGCCGATCAACGCAGCAATCGCGGTGGTGAACAGCAGGGTGCCGATGGTCAGGAAGCTGATCTTGCCCAGGGACGCGGCGTTGTGCAGGCGCGCCACGGCGCTGAGGATCGAGGCAAATACCAGCGGGATCACGATCATTTGCAGCAATTGCACGTAGCCATTGCCGACCAGGTCGAACCAGCCGATGGAGGCCTTAAGCACCGGGTTGCCGGCGCCGTAAATCGTATGCAGCGCCACACCAAACGCCACGCCCAGGGCCAGGGCGAACAACACCTTCTTGGCGAGGCTCCAGTTTGTGCGGCGGGTTTGTGCCAGGCCCAGTAACAGGGCCACGAACACCAGTAAGTTGAGAATCAGGGGCAGATTCATTAGAGCTCCGTCAGAGGCTGCCAATCGCGTGAGCCTGCGATTGCGAACCGGAAAGCCTAACAGCTTGAAATATATTGATTTAATACCGATATGGAATGGTGACTGTCGTTTTTGGAATAAGCGTTTGACGCTCAGGCGTATGCGCTTGGCGGGATCAGGACGCAAGCGGTCGCGCTCGGGCGGTAACTGTCACAGGGATTTGTTAGCGTCGAGGTTTTTCACTCAGGGAGAAAACGCATATGAAGCTCGCTTCGAGACTGTTTGCCGCCGCACTGTGCCTGGGCCTTGCCGGCCACGCCATGGCCGCCACCGAGTTGAAACACTGGCCCGCCCCGGCGGCCAAGCAACTAGACGAGATGATCGCCGCCAACGCCAACAAGGGTAACTTCGCGGTGTTCGACATGGACAACACCAGCTACCGCTACGACCTCGAAGAATCCCTGCTGCCCTACATGGAAAACAAGGGCCTGATTACCCGCGACAGCCTCGACCCGTCGCTCAAGCTGATGCCGTTCAAAGACACCGCCGAGCACAAGGAGAGCCTGTTCAGTTACTACTATCGCCTCTGCGAAGTGGACGACATGGTCTGCTACCCGTGGGTGGCCCAGGTGTTTTCTGGCTTCACCCTCAAGGAACTCAAGGTCCAGGTCGACGAACTGATGGCCTCCGGCAAGCCGGTGCCGGTCAGCTATTTCGAAGGCGAGGTGGTGAAAAAATCCGAAGTGCAGCCGCCGAAGATCTTCACCGGCCAGCAGGAGCTGTACAACAAGCTGATGGAAAACGGCATCGACGTGTACGTGATGACCGCCGCTTCGGAAGAGCTGGTGCGCATGGTCGCCGCCGATCCGAAGTACGGCTACAACGTCAAACCCGAAAATGTCATCGGCGTGACCACCCTGCTCAAGGACCGCAAGACCGGCGAGCTGACCACTGCACGCAAACAGATCAGCGCCGGTAAATACGACGAGAAGGCCAACCTCGGCCTGGAACTCACGCCTTACCTGTGGACCCCGGCAACCTGGATGGCCGGCAAGCACGCGGCGATCCTCACCTACATCGACGAATGGAAAAAACCGGTGCTGGTGGGCGGCGATACGCCAACGAGCGATGGCTACATGCTGTTTCACGATGTGGACGTGGCCAAGGGTGGCGTGCACTTGTGGATCAACCGCAAGGACAAATACATGACCCAGCTCAACGGCATGATCGCCAAGCACGCGGCGGCGCAGGCCAAGGAAGGGTTGGCGGTGACGGCGGATAAGAATTGGGTGATTGTGAAGCCAGAGGAGATTCAGTAACACCGAGGTGCCTGCATTCGCGAGCAAGCCCGCTCCCACAGTTGTCCTCATTCCACAGGGAAATTTTCAGCGTCAGTTAGCGCGAATCACATGCTTGACCTCCTGAAACGCCGCCAACCCCCACGGCCCCAGCTCGCGGCCGATGCTGCTCTGCTTGTAGCCGCCCCATGCCGTCTGCGGAAAGATCACCTGCGGCGCGTTGATCCACACCAGCCCGGCCTGCAAGGCATTGGCCACGCGCCCGGCGGCGTCGGCATCGCCACTGACCACGCTGGCCACCAGGCCGAAATCGCTGTCGTTGGCCAAGGCAATTGCCTCGTCCTCAGTGGCAAAACGTCTGACACACAACACCGGGCCAAAGATTTCTTCGTTCCACAACGCACTGTCCAGCGGCACCTCGGTGAACACCGTCGGCCGGATGAAAAAGCCTTTCTCCAGCCCCGCCGGACGCTCCCCGCCACACAGCAACCGCGCGCCATCCGCGA
The DNA here is from genome assembly GCF_024655625.1 of Pseudomonas sp. 18.1.10. Taxonomy (NCBI): domain Bacteria; kingdom Pseudomonadati; phylum Pseudomonadota; class Gammaproteobacteria; order Pseudomonadales; family Pseudomonadaceae; genus Pseudomonas; species Pseudomonas sp. 18.1.10. Next base: position 3,710 of record NZ_JANLGL010000053.1, on the reverse strand, counting down.
TGCCACGTTGGATATGCCCGAGCACCCGCTGGTACTGCGCGCGGTTGATCAGTGCGCCCATTTCCACGTCGTCGCTAAACGGATCAGCCACGCGGATGCCTTCAGCGCGCATCTGCAAGCGGCGTAGGAATTCGTCGGCCAAATGGTCAGCCACCAGCACGCGACTGGTCGCCGAACACATCTGCCCGGCGTTGAAAAAGCCGCCGCCACACGCCAGTTCCACGGCCAGGTCGAGGTCGGCATCCGCCAGCACCAGCAGCGACGATTTACCGCCCAATTCCAGGCTCACGCCCTTGATGGTTTCGGCCGCGCGTTGCATCACCTGCACGCCTACCGTGTTGCTGCCGGTGAAGGAAATCTTCGCCACCCGAGGGTCCGCTGCCAGCGGTGCGCCCACCGCCAGACCGGTGCCGCACACCAGGTTGAACACGCCGGCCGGCACGCCCGCGTCGGCGATGATCCGCGCCAGTTGCAGCTCGGCCAGCGGCGTGACTTCCGACGGTTTGAGCACCACGCAGCAACCGGCGGCGAGGGCCGGGGCGAGTTTCCAGGCAGTGGTCACCATGGGGAAATTCCACGGCACGATCAGCCCGACCACGCCGCACGGCTCACGACGCAGGCGAGCACTGAAATCCGTAGTGGGCAGCTCGACCGGGCGGTCTTGTCCGGCGTCCATGCCCTCGGCGACAGCGGCGTAGTAGTCGAACGTGGCGATCACGTCATCCACATCGATGCCCGCCTCGAACAGCGGCTTGCCGTTGTTGCTCGACTGCAGGTGCATCAGCTGTTCACGCTGCGCGCCCACGCCCTCGGCGATCTTGCGCAACAGCGCGGCGCGCTCACGGCCGGTGCTTTTCGACCAGTCGGCAAAGGCTGCACTGGCGGCATCCACCGCCAGTGTCACCGCTGCGGCATCGCCCACGCTGACGTGCGCCAGCAGCGCTTCGGTGGCCGGGTTGACCACCTCCAACACCTGGTTGCCTTCACGCCACTCACCGTTGATATACACACCGTTCATTGCGCCACCGCCTGCATCCAAAGTGCCTGGTCGATTTCAATCAGCGTCGGCCCCTGGCGATCCGTGGCGGCGCGCAAGGCGCTGCGCAACTGTTCGATGCCCTGGATGCGTTCGGCGGCGCAACCGAGTGCCGTGGCCACGCCGATAAAGTCCGGGGTGTAGATGTCCACGCCAACCGGTTCGATCGCGCGGTTGAGCATGTATTTCTTGATCTCTTCGTAGCCCTGGTTATTCCACAGCAGCACGATGATCGGCGTGCGTGCCTCCACGGCGCTGGCCAGTTCCGGCAGGGTGAATTGCAGGCCGCCGTCGCCGATCAGGCACACCACCGGTTGCCCGTCGCCACGCCCCAGCCACGCGCCGATGGCGGCGGGCAACGCGTAGCCCAGGGTGCCGTAGCCGGTGGACGAGTTGAACCAGCGGCGCGGGTGGTCGAGGTTCAGGGTCAGGTTGGCGCTGTACACCGGTTGGGTGGAGTCGCCGACGATGACGGCGGCGGGCAGCTCTTGCAGGACGGTGTCGAGGAACTGGGTCTGCGCGCGGGTGGCGGCGTCCCAAGTGGGCGCCAGTTCGGCCCACAGTTGGGCGACGCGTGGTGCGCCCCAATCAGCATCACGCGCAGGCAGCGGCTGGCGATTCAATTCGCCCAGCAGCGCCTCGGCAGCGATCTGCGCGTCGGCCACCAGCGCCACCTGGGGCGGGTAGTTGCGCACGGTCTGGTCAGGGTCGATATCGATGCGCAGCAAGGCACCGGGGATCTTGAAGCCGCCCGCGAAGGTGACGTCATAGTCGGTCTCGGCCAGCTCGGTGCCGATGGCCAGCACCACATCCGCTTCGGCCACCAAGGCGCGGGTGGCGACCAGGGTTTGGGTCGAGCCGATCAGCAGCGGGTGAGCCGAAGGCAGCAGGCCTTTGGCGTTGATGGTCAGCGCGACCGGCGCGCCAAGCGCTTCTGCAAGCTGGGTCAATTCGCGCGCCGCATCAATGGCGCCGCCGCCGGCGAGGATCAACGGCCGCTTGGCCGCCGCCAGCAACTGGCTCATCTGCTTCACCGCCGCCGGCGCGGCCCCTGCGCGCGCCACGCTGACCGGCTCGCTGCCCAGCAGCGCATCGGCATTTTCCACCAGCACATCCAGCGGAATCTCGATATGCACCGGGCGCGGTCGCCCGGCCTGGAACACAGCAAATGCCCGCGCCAGCACGCCGGGCAACTCCGCTGCCGACATCAACGTATGGGAGAACGCCGCCACCCCGGCCATCATCGCGCCCTGGTTCGGCAGCTCATGCAGCTTGCCGCGCCCGCCGCCTAATTGGCTGCGCGATTGCACGCTGGAAATCACCAGCATCGGGATCGAGTCGGCGTAGGCCTGGCCCATGGCCGTGGTGATATTGGTCATGCCTGGGCCGGTGATGATGAAACACACGCCGGGTTTGCCGCTGGTGCGCGCGTAGCCATCGGCCATAAAACCGGCGCCCTGTTCGTGGCGCGGGGTGACGTGACGGATGCCCGAACGGGCCAGGCCGCGATACAACTCCACGGTATGCACGCCGGGGATGCCAAACACCTGGTCCACGCCGTAGCCTTCGAGGAGGTTGACCAATACTTCGCCGCAGGTCGCCATTGAGGTCGCTCTTGTTAGGGATTCGAGGCGGTATTGGAGCGGCTGGCCGGTAGCGGCAACAATCGATAAAAAGTCATACTAGCCATGTCCTCACGTCATGGCTGAACCGCGATGAAACGCCTGCCACCGCTGCCCGCGCTGCACACCTTCTGGGTTACCGCCCAGTGCTGCAACTTCACCCGCGCTGCCGAGCAACTGCACATCACCCAAGGCGCGGTGAGCCGGCAGATCGCCGGGCTGGAAAGCCATTTGGGCTACGCCCTGTTCCAACGCCAGGCGCGCGGCTTGCGCCTCACCGACGAAGGCCGCGAATGGTCGCTGCGTGCGCAGCAGGTCTTCGGCCTGCTCGGTGACGCCGTGGAGCAGATCGGCCGCCGTCGCCAGACCCTGCAACTCAAGGCCTCCACCTGCGTGATGCGCTGGCTGCTGCCGCGCCTGATGCAATGGCAAAAGGAACGCCCTGACGTGCCGGTGGAACTCACCACCACCGTGGCCTACAGCGTGGATTTTCGCCGCGAGCAATTCGACGCGGCGCTGATCTACGCGCCCATTGCCGAGCAACCGGCCGAGGCGCGGCATCTGTTCGACGAGCAACTCACACCGGTCTGCGCGCCCGCATTGCTTGGCGACTTGCACTGCCTATTGGATTTGCAGCAACAGGTGCTGCTGCACCCCACGCGAGACGAGCGGGATTGGGCGCTGTGGCTGAAAGCCGCGAACACGCACTTGAGCAACCTGGCCCAGGGGCATCATTTTGAAACGTTGGATCTGGCGATGACGGTGGCGTCCCAAGGCTCGGGCGTAGCGATTGGCGACAGTGCGCTGATTGGCGAGGATGTGAAGGCGGGGCGGTTGGTGATGCCGTTTGCGCTGCGGGTGCCGACGGGGATGGGGTATTACCTGGTGCATCCGCCGGGGACGGCGCCGTCGGAGGGGCTTGAAGCGTTAATGGATTGGTTGGTCAGCGAGGCACAATCGTCCTGACACCGCAGATCCCAATGTGGGAGTGGGCTTGTGTGGGAGCGGGCTTGCTCGCGAAAGCGGTGGATCAGTCAGCACATGTATCAACC
>NZ_JANLGL010000052.1:0-34142 GCF_024655625.1 Pseudomonas sp. 18.1.10 | reverse complement strand
TCAGTCACCCGATGTATTGACTGACACACCGCATTCGCGAGCAAGCCCGCTCCCACAGGAGATCTCAGTCCAGCCGGAATCGTGCGGTGTTGTCACTTAGGGCCTGGCTGCCCTGCTCAAGGTCTCCGAACGACGAAGACCAAAATGTGGGAGCTGGCTTGCCTGCGATAGCGCCGGGTCAGGCGGCATCTTTATCAGCAACGCTGCCGCCATCGCAGGCAAGCCAGCTCCCACAGGGAATCATTCCAGTCGGAATCTTGCGGTGTTGTCGCTTAGGGCCTGGCTGCCCTTGCTCAGGGTGTCTGCCGCACGGTTCACCGCTCGCGCACCGTCAAGCAAGCGCCCCGCCGCCTGGTCCACTTGCTGGATATTGCCGCTCACTTCGTCCGCCGTCGCGGCCTGTTCTTCGACCGCCGTGGCGATCTGCGCCAGGGTGTCGGTGACGTTCTGCACCGCGCCGGCGATCTCGCCCAGGCGGGTGCCGAGCCCGGTGACCGACGCCGCGTCCGTCAGCGCTTGTTCGCACGCGGCGCCCATCAGGGTGACCGCCTGGCTCACCGTCGCGCGCAGGCTGTCCACCGTGCCGGCGATCTGCGCGGTGGAGGCCTGGGTGCGTTGCGACAGGCTGCGCACTTCATCCGCGACCACGGCGAAGCCGCGGCCCTGCTCCCCCGCACGGGCGGCTTCGATGGCCGCGTTGAGCGCCAGCAGGTTGGTCTGCTCGGCGATGCCGCGAATGGTGTCCACCACCGATTGAATCTGCTGGCCCTGCTGGCTGACTTGCTCCAGGGCGTTGGCGGTGTCCGTCAGGCGCCCGTTGAGTTGCTGGATGCTGGCCGTGGTGCGCTGGCTGTCGCGGCTGCTGTCTTCGGCGATGCGCCGGGTCTGCTGGGCGCTGCCCGACGCTTGTTCGCAACTGCGGGCAACGCCCAGGGAGGTCGCGGCCAGTTGGGTGGCAGCGGCGGCAATCTGGCTGATTTGTTGTTGCTGGTCTTCGACTTCGTTGAGGGTGCTGCCCGATTGCGAGTTAAGGGTGAGCACCGCCGAGCCCAGCTGCTGCGTTTCGTGATTGACCCCCAGCAAGCTGGTGCGCAACTGCACCACCGCGACATTCAGCGCCGTGCTGATGGCCGCCAGTTCGTCACGCCCTTGCACCGCCACTTCCACACAGAGATTGCCGTCACGCAGCGACTCCGCCAGCGTGGTGATGCCACTGGCGCTGCGGCGAATCGAGGCTTGCAGGCACATGAACAGGTACAACGCCGCCAACGCCAACAGGCTGAACGTCGCGGCCACGGGCACGATCTGCTGGAGGGAACGATCGTGGTAGTGGCCGAGGCGCGCGTCCAGGGAGGTCAGCGACTGGTTGCGCAGCGCGCCCAGGCTGCCGAGCATGGCATCGACACTGCCTTCGAAGGCCGTCGTGTCGAGTTTGATGCTGCCGCCGAACACGCCGTCGTCGAGGACGTTGAGCTGGTTGTCGAGGGTTTGCAGGCTGTTGTCATACTGCACAGTCCACGCTTCCATGCCCGCGTACTGCTTGGCCTTGAGCGACGCGGCGGCCTTGACCAACTGCTCGCGCGCATCGCCGATGCGGCCGCGCAGGTCACGCATCTGCAAGCGGCTCTGCAAGGTGAACTGCCCGGACGCGATGGAAGATTGCCCCACACTGGCCATGCGCCCGACGCGCTCGATCAGGTCGGGGGTGTGCTGGGTGGATATCTGCATCAGCAGGTAGGTTTCCAGCCAGGGATCGAGGATCAGGCCGGTGTCCAGCGTCACTTGTTCGCGCAAGGTCTGCATGGCGGTCAGGGCCGAGGTGAAGCGGTCATAACCGTCCGGCCACCAACCCACGGTGCGCAGGGATTGGGCATCCATGCCCTTGATCGTGGCCTGCAACGCCTCGAAGCGCGCGAGGATGTCGGCGCTGGCGTGCTGGGCGTTCAGTGAGTCGCCCAGGGTTTGCAGGCTTTGCAACAGCAGCGGGTAATTGGCATCGACCTTGTCCATCGCCGCCTTCGCCGCCGGGGTTGGTGCGTGCAGGATGTCGGCGGCTTTCCAGCGCGCGGCCAGGTTGCGCTGGGCGGTCAATTGGCTGTCCAGTGCATCCAGGGCCAGCAGTTGGCGAACGCCGGATTGCTCGCTGGAGATCACCGCCAATTTGGCGCGATAGTCCTGCCCGATCATCCACAGGCTGCCAGCCAGGGGCAGCATGAACAGGAGGAACAGGATCTGGAACTTGCGCGCAAAACCAAAACGGCCGAGCAGGCGGATACCGGGTGATAAAAGGCTGTGCATGTCCGACCACTCCCCAAAACGACCCATGCGGTGCACCGCTGGGCGAAGCCTTGAAATGACTAACGGCAAAACGCCATGTCATTGATTAGCTTGGCTCTAGCAAGATACGGGCCGGGGGCAGGACGTAGGAAGCAGGCGGGGTGGCCCGCGAAAAGCGCACAGGCGACGCCCTGATTTGGGGCGAAAACACTCAACACCATGCCCCGATCTGTAACCATTGGCGCAAATCGAACAAACACTACCCATCAAATGTGGGAGCGGGCTTGCTCGCGAAAGCGGTGGATCAATCAGCACACCTGCAACTGACACACTGCCTTCGCGAGCAAGCCCGCTCCCACATTTTGGACTTCATCAGGCCCGCTTACTCTGGGGCCTTGGCGAGCATGTACCGGCTGAAATTGTTGATGTGATCATCCAGATTATCCTCAAGCATCATCCGGTACTGATCGCAGAAATACTTCAACATCGCCTCCCGCGCCTCGGCCATTTCCGCGCCGGACTTGAAGTTGCGCGCACTGGCCCAGGCATTGAAGCGGGTGGTGCCAAACATCATCGAGGCGCTGACCTGGCCGAGGTTTTCCTCAGCCTTGAGCTGCGCGTTGGACAGTTCGATGTGCGCGTCTGCGCGGTCATAAAAAGCTTGGTCGGTGGCGTCTGCCATTACGGTAATCCTTAGTGAATAACGGTGTGTCAGGCCAGCAGCGCGGTAATCCAGCGGGCCTGTTGGGCGATCTCTTGCAGCGTGGTCTCGGGCACTGCCTGGCGCGCCTGCTCAAGGCTGGCCAGGGTCTTCTGCTTCTGGTGCAGCATGCGTTGCCATTTGGCCAGGAATTGCGGGCTGCGCGCCTGCATTTGCAACGGGCCAAAATACAGCTGCTCAGCGCTGTACAGCACGGGTGCGCTGCGCTCGGCAACGATGATTTCGTAGTAGAAACGGTTTTCGTGCAGCAGCTCTTCGGTGAGGATGGCGTAGCCGTTGTCCATCAGCCATTGGCGCAGCGGTTGCTCGCCGCCGTTGGGTTGCAGGATCAGGCGCTCGTGGCCGCTGAGGTGCGCCTTGCCGCTGTCGAGGATGTCGCGGATGGTCTCGCCGCCCATGCCGCAGATGCTGATGGCGCTGATGTGGTCTTGCGCTTCGATGGCCGCCAAGCCGTTGGCCAGCCGTACCGTGATGTGCTGCTCCAGGCCGTTGTCACGCACCGTGCGTTGGGCGGCATGAAACGGCGTGGTCGCCACTTCGCCGGCCACCGCCGCGCTGATCGCGCCCCGGCGCAGCAAGGCCACCGGCAAGTAGCCGTGGTCGGAGCCGATATCGGCCAGGCGCGCGCCCAGGGGCACGTTGGCCGCCACGCGCTCCAGGCGCGCGGATAAAGTGTGTTGGTTCAACTGCCCTACTCTCCCGAAAAACGATCGCGGCTATTGGTCAAGTGCAGCACCATGGCAGCGCGTGCGGCGTCCGGGTCCTGGCGCTTGATCGCGTTGAAGATCGCCTCATGCTCCTGGTGCGCCAGTTGCCCCAATTGGGCGAAATCCGCGCCACCGCGCTCGGTGGCTTTGACCTGCGTGCGCGGAATCATCGCCGTGCCCAGGTGCAGCATGATTTCGCTGAAGAAGGTATTGCCGGTGGCTTCGGCGATCAACTGGTGGAAGCGTTTGTCTGCTTCCACGCAACTGTCGTTGTTGGCCAGGGAGGCCTGGTAGTCGCCCAGCACCTCGCGCATGCGCGCCAGTTGCGCGTCGCTGCGGCGTTGGGCGGCGAGTGCCACGGCCTGCACCTCCAGGCCCAGGCGCAACTCCAGCATGCTGCGCACGCTGGCGAGCGTGTCCACATGCAGGCGCAGCCCGGACTGCGCTTGCGGCGCCAGTACAAAGGTGCCGATGCCGTGACGCGTCTCCACCAACCCCGACGCTTGCAACTTGGACAGCGCCTCGCGCACCACCGTACGGCTGACACCGTGCTCGGCCACGATGGTGGATTCGGACGGCAGTTTTTCACCGGGCTGCAACTGCCCGAGCAGGATGCGCTGGGTCAGCGCTTCAACCACACCCTGGGCGAGGTTGCTGGAGCGTTTGCGCACGGGGGGCGCGCTTTCTATGGGCATCGTTACGGGTCCACGGCTTGGCTGGGAGGAAGCTTAACACCCTGCCCAGCGGGGACGCTGTGTTGATTGAAAAAGCGACCTGCTTGTATGACAACCAACCTTAAAGCCATCCACGCCGGCTTTCATACCTAGGGTCCACCGACGGTGCTCCCGCCTGCTAAAATCCGATAAAACCCTAATAAAAACAGGACAAATAACCAAAACAAGCACTCCTACCCTGGCCTTATAAGAACAAAATAGCCCACCACCGCATTGCAGATCGCAGAAATCCACTTGTATGATGTCTATCAACAAGACACGCAAACCCGCATAAAAATAATCAGGGGGAGTTTTGAATTGTGAACAATTCAAACCATGCATCTGCCACACCCGAAAATGATTCCACCCTCACGCGCGCCGTGAGCAAAGTGAAGGGCCATGTGCTCCCACTGTTCGTGGTCATGTTCATCCTCAACTACATCGACCGGGTCAATATCGGCTTTGTGCGCACGCACATGGAACACGACCTGGGCATCGGCGCGGCGGCGTATGGCTTCGGTGCCGGGTTGTTCTTCATTGGCTACGCGCTGTTCGAAGTGCCTTCCAACATGTTGCTGCAAAAGGTCGGCGCACGGATCTGGCTGACCCGCATCATGTTCACCTGGGGCATCGTCGCCACGCTGATGGCGTTCATCCAGAACGAAACCCACTTCTATATCCTGCGCTTCCTGCTGGGCGTGGCCGAGGCGGGTTTCTTCCCCGGCGTGATCTACTACTTCACCCGCTGGCTGCCCGCTGCCGAGCGCGGCAAGGCCATCGCGATCTTCCTCAGTGGATCGGCGGTTGCATCGCTGATTTCCGGGCCGCTGTCGGGGGCGCTGTTGCAGATCGAAGGCTTCGGCTTGCACGGTTGGCAGTGGATGTTTGCCATCGAAGGCCTGGCGTCAGTGGCGCTGGGTTTTTTTGTGTGGTTCTGGCTGGACTCCAAGCCCCACGACGCCCAATGGTTGAGCCGCGAGGAACAGGACGCGCTGGTCAACGCCATCGACCGCGAACAGCGCGAGCGTGAAGCGCTGACCACGGTCAAGCCGACCCTCGGCAAGCTGCTCAAGGATCGCCAGATCCTGCTGTTCTGCGCCCTGTATTTCTGCATCCAACTGACGATCTACGCCGCCACGTTCTGGCTGCCGAGCATCATCAAGAAGATGGGTGACCTGAGTGATGTGCAGGTGGGTTTCTTCAACTCGATCCCGTGGCTGATCTCGATCATTGCCATGTACGCCTTCGCGTCGCTGTCGGGCAAGTTCAAGTTCCAGCAGGCCTGGGTCGCGGCGGCGTTGTTGATTGCGGCGGCAGGCATGTTCATGTCCACCACCGGCGGGCCGGTGTTTGCCTTTGTGGCGATCTGCTTTGCGGCCATCGGCTTCAAGTCGGCGTCGTCGCTGTTCTGGCCGATCCCCCAGGGCTACCTGGATGTGCGCATCGCTGCGGCGGTGATCGCGCTGATTAACTCCATCGGCAACCTGGGCGGCTTTGTGGCGCCGACCACCTTTGGCTTCCTGGAACAAACCACCGGCTCGATCCAGGGCGGCCTCTACGGCCTGGCCGGCACTTCGGTGCTTGCCGCGATCCTGGTGTTTTTTGCCAAGACTTCGCCCTCTGCCGTGCTGACGGCGCCAAGCGCCGTGCCCACGGGCGCTGCCATCAGCAAACCTCTCTGAATCTGAATAGGAACCTGCCATGAACACGCCTGTCATCACACACTTTCAAGTCATTCCCGTCGCCGGCCATGACAGCATGCTGCTCAACCTCAGCGGCGCCCACGGCCCGTATTTCACGCGCAATATCGTCATTCTCAAGGACAGCAGCGGCCACACCGGCGTCGGCGAAGTGCCCGGCGGCGAACGCATCCGTGAAACCCTGGAAGACGCGCGCAGCCTGGTAATCGGCCAGCCCATCGGCCAGTACCAGCGCATCCTCAACCAGATGCGCAGCACCTTTGCCTCCCGGGACTCGGCCGGGCGCGGCCTGCAGACCTTTGACCTGCGCATCACCATTCATGCCGTCACCGCCATGGAGGCGGCGTTGCTCGACCTGCTCGGCCAGTTCCTCGAAGTGCCCGTGGCCGCCTTGCTCGGCGAAGGGCAGCAGCGCGATGCAGTAAAAATGCTCGGCTATCTGTTCTACGTCGGCGACCGCAACGCCACCGACCTGTCCTACCGCAACGAAGCGGATGCCGATGACGACTGGTTCCGCCTGCGCCACGAAAAGGCGCTGACCAGCGACGCCGTGGTGCGCCTGGCCGAAGCCGCCAAGGCCAAGTACGGCTTCAACGACTTCAAACTCAAAGGCGGCGTGTTGAGCGGCGACGCCGAAATCGAAGCCGTCACCGCCCTGGCCGAGCGCTTCCCCGATGCGCGCATCACCCTCGACCCCAACGGTGCCTGGTCATTGAAAGAAGCCATCCGCCTATGCCGCGACCAGCACCACGTGCTCGCCTACGCCGAAGACCCGTGCGGCGCAGAAAACGGCTATTCCGGCCGCGAAGTCATGGCCGAATTCCGCCGCGCCACCGGCCTGAAAACCGCCACCAACATGATCGCCACCGACTGGCGCGAGATGGGCCACGCGATCCAGTTGCAATCGGTGGACATCCCACTGGCCGACCCGCACTTCTGGACGATGCAGGGCTCGGTGCGTGTCGCGCAGATGTGCCATGAATGGGGCCTGACCTGGGGCTCGCACTCCAACAACCACTTCGATATTTCCCTGGCGATGTTCACCCAGGTCGCCGCCGCTGCGCCGGGCGACATCACCGCCATCGACACCCACTGGATCTGGCAGGACGGCCAGCGCCTGACCCGGGAACCGCTGAAAATCGAAGGCGGCTATGTGAAGGTGCCGAGCAAGCCAGGGCTGGGGGTGGACATCGACATGGACGCCGTGGCCAAGGCCCATGAGCTGTACAAAGGCATGGGCCTTGGGGCGCGGGATGACAGCGTAGCGATGCAGTTTTTGATACCGGGATGGACGTTCAACAACAAGCAGCCGTGTCTGGTGCGGTAACCCTCCCTGAGAACAACGCTGCACCCTGGGGGAACTGGCTTGTGTGGGAGCTGGCTTGCCTGCGATGCGGGCACCTCGGTCCACCAGCAATACAGAGGCGATGCTATCGCAGGCAAGCCAGCTCCCACAGTTGATCTTCGTATGATCACACCCTTGCTTTGCGTAGAATGCGGCGCCTCATCATCAGGACCGTCTCAACCCAGGAGGGGTAACGCATGCAACCCGACACCACGATCAAAAAACTCAAGCTCAAGGACCAACTGCGTACAGAGCCTTCCAAGGCCTGGGCGCCGGTAGAACAAGCCCTCGCTTATCTTGCGCTGATGACCCCCATCCTGTTGTTGGCCGAGTACTTTGGCATCACCGACGCGTTCAAGATGAACTTGCTCGTTGGCGGCGCCATAGGTGCAGTCATAGGCTCGACGTTCAACTTCTTCAGCAGCATGGCCCTGTCCCAATGGACCGTGCCCGGCCAGGTCGATCCAGAGGCTGTGCGCAGCGCCATCCTCGCCCTGAAATACGTCGAAAGACAGCTCGGTGTGTATCAGCCGAAGAGGCCGCTGTTCAGCCTGTTTCATCGCTACAGGTCCGAGCGCATAACCCTGCAGGCCATGGGCGGTAATACGCTCATCAGCGGCCCTTACAAACAGCTGAAACTGCTCTCGGCCTTCATGCTCCCCGACGCGCAATCCCCAGCATCCGATCACACGCCGCCCACAGTGCAAAGCTGATAGGTTGTCGAAGATTAACGGCGCTCAGGACATGAAATTTCGCATCAACTTGAACAGATTGCCGGGCTTGAGCCAGCGTGTGCCTGCTTGATCACTGCGGCCCACGCTGAAGTCCATGACGTTACGGTTGGGTACCTCGCGGCCAAGGGTCGGCGGCGCCTGATCGTCAGAGCGAGCGGCTGGCTCGATCAACCTGCCGGTCGTTTTGTCCAGCATATAGCCGGCGGCTTTGCCTTTTTCGGTTAGCGTCCAAACACCGTCGACGTTCGTCACATGCGCTTCGAAAGGAGGGAGTTTTACGTTCCTGTGGGTGGTAACCACAACATTGTCGTTGATGCTGATGGACTTGTAGGACGCAAACTTGCTGTCGAGTGAGGTTTGCGCGGCGCCTTCTGCGGAAAACTTGATCACCATCTGCTCAAGAAAAGCCAGGTCACTGGTATTTTTCAGCGCCCCGTGACCAGGATCGAGAAAGTGCCGTAGAAAGCCCTGGTCGATAAGCGTGCTGCTGATCGCCGACCCATTCAAGATGCGTGAAGCGGTGGCTGCATCCTCTGCCTGGAAGTCTACCGTAACCATGTACCCCTCCAGGTCGTAACCCTTGCCGTTGTTGGCATTCAGGAGCTGGCGGCCATCGTTGTGATGGCGATAGTCACCCAGCAAACCGGCCACGTTATCGACATTGCGCAAATCTGCACCTTGCGCCTGCGCATACGCGTACATTTGCGACAGTAATTCACGATCATCTCGGGTGAGAAAATCATAAGCACTTTGACTCATGTTGAGCATGGTCATTGGAGCTTTGGCAACTGGGGGCTCGATACCGAGAAACAAGCGGGAGACCATGATCTCCCGTCCACTGGCAGAGACATTGGCAGTATTTGCAGTGCCAGACACGGCTGAAGCTTGCAGCTCTTTCCACGCGGCGCGCCGCTCGTTGATGGTAAAGGAGCCCCCCTCATCGTGGGCAATCAGGTTCAGTTGGTCGCGCGCGAGGCCTTTGAACGGATTGCTATCAGCGCCGTCGATGAAGCCGCTAGCTTGCCGAGCCCGGGCTAGAAGCTCCGCCCCCTCGAAATCAGATTGTGCTTTGTTGGCGAGAAAGGCTTTTGCGGCAAGTGTGCCGCGCGCGCCCTGATGAGTGTCGCGGGCTTCAGCCCGTTCTGCCGCCTCGCTAAGTTGGCGGGCCAGCGCTGACAAAGTGCTGACCGTACCAGTGTCTACCTCGGTGTTTGAGGCATTGCTTTCAGCGTCCATAGGCATAGGCGTGCGGGCAGTACTAGAGGGAACGCTTGCCAAGCGACTGTCAGCTAAATAAAACCGCGTAACAATAGTATTCATAAATATCCTCCATGCCCCATACATACACACGAGAACTTAAAGCAACCAACTAATAGCTATAGTGATAAGTCACCGAATCAGTACCGGCTGGATAAGCAAGTCGCGTTCCACCATCCTTCACATGATGTTTTATCGTGACCGATGCGCCACTACCGAATGGCAGATCATCGAAATCATGCAACGTACCCGACATACTCGGCCAGATCGGCCTGCAGTTGTTTTCCAGGCCCTGGAAGGGACGGAAATAGCAAAGCTCTACTTTCTCGTCGAGCGTTTGAGGATAGGAGGTTGTGCGCCACTCGATACCCCGCAACTTCATCGAACGTCCGGCTGTCGCATCCGGAAAATCCGTATTGCGCAGACCAAAAAAAGATAAGCCCGTACCACCAATTGATATCACGGTAATAACATCCGGCGCATCGGTCTTAGTGATCGTCGCGTCCACCGCATAAACTGCACCATTGAAGGACAACAACGCAGCCACTAGAAAACCAAGCCGGTACTTGTACGGATAAACCATTAGCCTCTTCATGACTATCACCTTAGCGTCAGGAGTTAATACACAAGAATCAAATCAATCAAACTGTAAGATCCACACCACCACTCTTGCACGAATTAACAACCACCAACACCCACCCACTTCCTAAAATAACGAACGACAACTCCGTCATACTTAAAAGTAGGATCACGCCAGAAACTTCCTAGTCCCCTGCCCCCTCTACCAAAGCCACCGATTTCCAGTCATGATGCGCGCCTCACTTTCAAGGACGATAACAACAGTGAAAAACGCCCTTTGCGCCTTGCTCTTGATTGGCCTCGCTACACCTGCATTCGCCGACAACACCCCCATCGGTTTCCAGAACATCACCCTCCCCGACGCGCAGAACAACCGCCCGCTGCAGATGGTCGTCTGGTACCCGGCCACCACCCAAGCCACGCCAGAATTGATCCGCGACGATGCTGTGTTCCATGGCGCCCTCGCCGTACCCGATGCGCCCCCGGCCAGGGGCAAACATCCGCTGGTGGTGATGTCCCACGGCAACGGCGGCAATTGGGGCAACCAGGTGTGGCTGGCCAGTGCGCTGGCCCACAAAGGCTACATCGTCGCGGCGGTCAACCACCCCGGCACCACCAGCAAAGACCGCAGCCCTGCAGCCGCTGCGCAATTGTGGCAACGGCCCAAGGACCTGAGCCGCGCCATCGATGCAGTGCTCGCGCAGCCGCAGCGGTTTGGCGCAGTCGCCCCGCAGCGAATTGCTGCCATCGGGCACTCCCTCGGAGGCTGGACCGCGCTGGAGATCGCCGGCGCGCGCTTCGACCCAGCCCTGTTCGCCAAGGATTGCGCGGCCCACGTGCAACTGTCCGGCTGCATCGCCTATCAGAAGATGAACCCCGACAGCGCCCAGATGGCGGCCGACTTGCGCGACAAGCGCGTCACTGCCGTGGTGTCCCTGGACTTGGGCCTGTCACGCGGCATGACCGACGCCAGCCTCGCCGCACTGCCGGTGCCAGTATTGGTGCTGGCGGCAGCAGCGAACGGGCCGGACCTGCCCGCTGAATTGGAGTCTGCGGACCTGGCCAAGCGCCTGCCCAAGGCATCGACGCAGTACCTGAAGATCGACGACGCCACCCACTTCAGCTTTATGGCGATCTGCAAGCCCACGGGCGAGGCGCTGATCGAGGAGAGCTCGCCCGGTGACGGAATGATTTGTCACGATGCCCAGGGCGCGCGACCACGGGAGGTGATCCAGCAGCAGGTTGTAGGATTGATTACCGACTTTCTGGCGCGGCCTGCTGGCAAGTAGCAACAAAGCGGCTTGATCGGCTGGAGGCCCCATGGACAAGACCAACACCACGCCCTTCGCCTACCAAGCCGTCTACCGCTACCTCGTCGAGTTGATCGAGACCGCCCCGGCGCAAGGCGTGCACAAGCTGCCATCCCTGCGCCAACTGGCCCAGCGCCTGGGGGTGTCGGTCTCGACCACCAAGTACGCCTATGCGTTGCTCGAAGATGAAGGACGCATCTGCGCCAAGCCCAAGCAGGGTTACTTCACGCGGTTGATGCCAGCTGTTGCGGTGAATGAAGGCCTGCCCAACCTGCTTGACCAGGTGTTCGCCAGCGCCCGCCAGCCGGGCATGCTGGCCCTGAGCAGCGACGCGCCGGCCATGTTGCTGTCGCTGGAAAACCCAGTGCTGATGATCGAGCGCGAACTGGCTCGCCACTACCCGCGCTCACCCACCCCGCTCTTCCTGCCGTTCGGTGAAGCCGAATTGCGCGCGGCGCTGGCCGAACGCTACACCCGATCCACTGACGACTATTGGCAGGCAGATCAGGTGTACATCGGCGCGGACCTGCACAGCGTGCTGGCATTGTCGCTGCGCGCGCTGAACCTGGAGGGCAGCGTGGCGCTGGTGGAATCACCCTGTTCGTGGGCGATCCTGCGCCAGTTGCAGGCAGCCCGGATCCGCGTGATCGAAATGCCGCTCGACGCCAGCGGGCGCTTTGACCTCGGCGCACTGGGTGACTTGCTCATCCAGGAGCCCATCCGCCTGGCCGTGCTGTCCTCGACGGTGAACACACCCCACGGCAGCGTGACGCCGGCCGAGGACAAACAACAGATCTGTCGCTGGCTGGCGCAACGGGCGGTCTGGCTGTTCGAAAACGACACGTACGGCGAGCTGTACTTCGCCGCGCAACCGCCCCGTTACCGCGACTTTTCCGACCCGCAGAAGCTGCTGGTGTTCTCCACCTTCGACAAGGTCATCGGCGCGGAAGCGCCCTACGGTTATGTGCTGTGTCGCGGGCACGCGGCGCAACTGCAGCAGCAGTTCCGGGAGCGGGCCTTCCGCCTCTCGCCGAGCCGCCAGAAAGCCATCGCCAAACTGTTCAGCACCCGGCGCTTCGACCTGCATCTGCAGGCACTGCGCGCTCTGCTGAAGGAGCGCATGACGCGCCTGCACAACCTGCTGGATGAACACAGCGCGGGCCAGTTCCACGTGATCCCCGCGCAAGGCGGCGCGTGTTTCTGGCTGGAGGCCAGGCATCCGACGGACATGCGCCAAGTGTTCGAACGCCTGCTGGCCCAGCACATCGTCATCGCCCCGGGGGAACTGTTCAGTCAGCAAGGCGCTTGGAAACATCACCTGCGCCTGAGCTTCACCCTCGACTGGAGCAAGGATATCGCCCGCGCCGTGCAGCACCTGGCCCAGGCCCTCCGTCATAGCCCATAGCAATGCCGCGCCTCGGGGAAACGACCATGGCGCACGTCGTCGGCATAGCGCGCGCAGGCATCGCGGATCACCGCGCCCACATCGGCGTACTGTTTGACGAAGCGCGGCACCCGCTCGCCGCCCAGGCCCAGCAGATCTTCAGTGACCAGCACCTGGCCGTCGCAGGCCGGCGAAGCGCCGATGCCGATGGTGGGCATTGGCGAGTCGAGGGTGATCTGCCGCGCCACGCCTTCGGCGACCCCTTCCAGCAGCAGGCTGAAGGCCCCGGCCTGCAGATTGGCGCGCGCATCCTCGGCAATCACCGCCCCCGTCTCGGCCGTGAGGCCCTGGGCCTTGAACCCGCCCATCACATTGACGAACTGCGGCATCAACCCCACATGGGCCATCACCGGAATGCCGCGTGCCACGAGGAACTCGACGGTGCCTGCCAACGCCTGGTTGGCTTCCAGCTTGACCGCATCGCACCCCGTGCGCGCCAGCACCTGGGCGCAATTGCGAAAGGCTTGCTCGTTGGATTCCTGATAACTGCCAAACGGCATGTCGGCGATGACACAGGCCAGGCGCGTGCTATCGACCACGGCACGGGTGTGGCCGATGATTTCTTCGAGCTGCATGCTCAGGGTCGATGGCCGGCCGTAACCGACCATGGCCGTGGAGTCGCCGATCAGGATGAAGTCCACCAGCGGGTCGATCAGTGTGGCGATGGCGCTGGAATAGGCGGTCAAGGAGACGATTTTCTGCTGGCCCTTCATCGCCACCAATTGCGGGACGGTCATGCGTTTGGTGCGGGTGTGGATGCTCATCGATGTCTTCCGTTTGCGCTGGGGATTCAGGCGTTACGGGGCCCGATTATTGGCGAAACCAGAGGCGATTCAATGCACAGATCGGCGCTAAAAACCGACCCAGGGAAACAGCCACGGATTTTTAAGCTGGTATCATTCGCGCCTTCACCCGCCGGATAAAACCCCATGAATCGTCAGAAAAAACTGCAACAACTGTTCAAGGCCAAAGCCAAGAAAGCCAGCGCCAAACTGGCGCCAAAATCCAAGGACAAATACATCAGCAAAGCCGACCGCCTGAAGCTGGCCGAAGAAGCCGGCCCAGTTACGGAACAAGAGTGACCCAAGCCGCTGCGCCGCGCCTTGTTATAGGGGGGTGGGGTATGCAATGATCGCCTCCTTCATAGGTAGGGGGGGTATCTCCATGGGCCACGTATCGGCAAACAAAGACAGCTTGATCAAACGCGTAAAACGCATCGCTGGGCAGATCCAGGCCCTTGAGCGCGAGCTGGAAGCGGACGCCGACTGCGCCAAGACCCTGCACCTGGTCGCCGCCACACGTGGCGCGATCAACGGCCTGATGGAAGAAATCATCGAAGACCACGCCAGGGCGCATGTGGCCGACCCGGCCCTCTCCGAGGAAGCGCGCAGCAAGGGCGTCGAAGAGCTGCTTGAAGCCATTCGGCGCTACTCCAAATGAGCCTCGCTCATCGCCATACCCACGAGCATGTGTTCCTCAGCGCCTCCCACGATGAAAATGCCCGGCGCACCCTGTGGGTGGTGATGTTGACGGTCGCCATGATGGTCGTGGAAATCGCTGCCGGCGCACTCACCGGCTCCATGGCCCTGCTCGCCGACGGTTTTCACATGGCCACCCATGCCGGCGCCTTGGGCATCGCCGCCGCCGCGTACGCCTATGCCAAACGGCATGCGCACAGCCCGCGCTACAGCTTTGGCACGGGCAAGGTCGGCGACCTCGGCGGCTTTGCCTCGGCGCTGATCCTGGCGGTGGTGTCGCTGGGGATTGGCGTGGAGTCGGTGATGCGCCTGCTCGACCCTGCCGAGGTGCAATTCGGCACCGCCACCCTGATCGCCGTGGTCGGCCTGGTGGTCAATATCGTCAGTGCGCTGCTCCTGGGCCACGGCCATAGCCACGAGCATGAGCACGACCATCACCACGGCCACGACAACAATCTGCGCTCTGCCTATGTACACGTCATCGCCGACGCCCTGACCTCCGTGCTCGCGATTGCCGCGTTGCTGGCCGGGCGTTACCTGGGCTGGGTGTGGCTGGACCCGGTGATGGGCATTGTCGGCGCCATCGTCATTGCGCGCTGGGCCTGGAGCCTGATGGGTGTGACCGCTGGCGTGCTGCTGGACCGCACCGACGAGCACGTCGCCGCTGAGATCCGCGAGTTGGTTGAACAACCTGGCGACGCACGGATCACCGACTTGCACGTCTGGCGCGTAGGGCCAGACGCCCATGCGGCGATTGTCAGCGTGGTGGGCGCTGCGACGACGGATGCCGAGGGCATTCGCGAACGTCTCAAGCCGGTCCACGAAGTGAGCCATCTCACCGTCGAGTTTCGCGCCGTGTAACAACGGCCACTTATTCCAACCCCTGGTGAAACCTTGGCTAAAGATATCGAGAACCCCTGCATCTCCACCTGTCAGCTCAGCGGCGATCTCTGCGTCAGCTGCGGGCGCAGCAAGGACGACATCCGTAAATGGAAAAAGATGAAACGCCCGGAGAAAATGGCCGCCGTGCAACGGGCGACCCAGCGTTTGAAGGCGCTGAAAAAGGCCAAGTAGCCGTCAGGTACGTCCTACCGAACCCGACACCGGAAGATTACCGAGCAACTTGAGGCCGGTGCTTTTCACAAAGGTGTCGTAGTCCATCGGCTTCTGGATGCGGGTTTCGGCGTTGGGCAGCACGTAGGCCCAGGCGCGTTTGGACGAGGCGTCGTACACCAGCTTGAACAGGCGCGTCGGCACCCACACCTGGTTGTTGCCAATGGTGCTGTAGCCGGCGTCGAACAGCGGGCCGGTGAACACATACACGTCGCCACCGGCACGCACGGCAAACTTGCGCACATCCGCCTCGACCTTGCTCCAGATCTTGCGGTTGTTGGTGGGGTCTTGCGGCACCATATTCGACAACGCGAAGGACTGGGCCATGGCATGCGCGCTAGGCGCATCGGCGGCCGGGGATTGGTGGCCACGGTCCACGGCCGGGTGCTGGCTGCGGTAGTCGCTCAACTCGGCGCGGCCACCTTTGGGAATGCGCGGGTCGGCGTAGAACTGGTTGGTGCGCTCCTCGCCCTTGGCGTCTTTCAATTGCGCGGCATTCAGGCGTTCGACCACCACCAGCGGGGTCTTGCTGGCCTGCGAATACAGCACTGCAAAATGATCGGAGCACAGCGCCAGGGGTTTCATGGCGGCAGGCACCGTGGCGGTGTTGATCGGTTTTGCGGCGGGAAACAGCTCGGTGCAACTGTCGAATGACAGCTGTTTTTGTTGCTGGGTATAGAGGTCTGACTGACTGCGGGCATTTGCCCCGGCGGAAAGCAAAACAAGGGCTGACAGCCCAACGGCAATTTTGCGTAGGTACATGGGTTAAATCTTCAGAAGAGAGTCAAGCGACAGGCTCCGGCAAGCGGAGCCAAGTGGATGATATTGCAGGGATTACTGACTACAGGATGTCAGATTAGTGCCCGACGGCTGCAGGTTTTCCCGCACCCCGCGCGCCCGGCTTGAAACCATGGCTCCGCGCGCCCCAGGCCAGCGCAAATGACAGCGCGATCAGCAACAGCATCGCCCACGGAAACGACGTCGCGCCCCAGGTCTCCAGCAACACCCCACCCGCCACGCCGCTGGCGGCAATCGCGCTGTTCCACGCCACCACATTCAGCGACAGCGCGACGTCAGCGCCCTCTCCCGCCGCATCGGCCAGGGCGGTTTGCAACAGGGTCGCGGCGCCGCCGAAGCTCAGGCCCCACACGGCGACACCGAGGTAAATCACTTGGGGCAGGTTGCCGAGCAGACCCAACGCCACGCTGACCGCGGCAAACGTCGCCAGGCTGACCAGCACCGTGTTGCGCAACAACGGCTCGACCAGCCGGGCCGTCAGCCAAATCCCCGCCAACGCGGCCACGCCAAACACCAGCAGCACCCCATCCACCCGCTCCGCCAAACCCGCTTGCGCCACGAACGGGGCGATGTAGGTGTACAGAATGTTGTGCGCCAGCATCCAACCAATCACCACCGCCAGCACTGGCCGCACACCCGGCGTGGTCAGCACCTGGCCGAGGGACACACGCTGATGCGCAGCCTGCGGTGGATAGTCCGGGACCTTTGCCAACACCCAAATAATCAGCCCCAACGTCAGCGCCGACATCAACCCGAACGTGGTGCGCCAGCCCATCAACCCACCCAGCCACGTACCCAACGGTACGCCCAGCGACAGCGCAATCGGCGTACCGACCATCGCCAGTGCCAGCGCCCTGCCCTGCTGGTGCGGCGCCACCATGCGCCGGGCGTAACCGGCCAACAGGCTCCAGGCCAATCCTGCCGCGACACCGGCAAAGAAGCGCGCGACCAGGGTCACCCCATAGTGGGACGACAGCGCCGTAATGGAGTTGAACAGCAGGAAACCGACGATGGTCAGCAGCAGCACATTGCGCCGCCGCCAGCCACGGGTCGCAATGGTCATGGGGATCACCGCGAGCACCGAGCCCAACGCATACGCAGTGACCATCTGCCCGGCCATCGACGGCGAGATCGCCAAGCCCTCGCTAATCAATGGCAGCAGGCCCGCGGGCAAGGTTTCGGTGACGATGCAGATAAAGCCGGTCATGGCCAGGGCGAGCAAGGCACCGATGGGCAGGCGTTCGGATGATGCGGATAAGCTGAGTGAGGGTGGCACGGGAAACTCCTTGGGCGACTTAGATACTGATCGATATAAATGTTGCGGGCGCCGGCAGCACGTTGTCAACGACTTATGTATCGACTAGTATTTATCTCGCTTCCCCCACCGGAGACCGCAAATGGCACAAATGGGCCGCCCCCGTAACTTCGACCGCGACCACGCCGTGGAGCAGGCCATGCACCTGTTCTGGCAACACGGTTACGACGCCACTTCCCTCGCCCAGCTCAAGGCGGGTCTGGGTGGCGGCATCTCCGCGCCGAGTTTTTACGCCGCGTTCGGCTCCAAGGAAGCCCTGTTCGACGAATGCGTGCAGCGCTACCTGGCGACCTACGCCCAAGTCACCGAATGCCTGTGGGACGAAACCCTGCTGCCGCGCCAAGCCATAGAGACCGCCCTACGCCAGTCGGCGCGCATGCAGTGTGAAGACGGGCACCCCAAGGGCTGCATGGTGGCGCTCGGTGTCATGAGTGCACCGAGCCCCGAGAATGCGCGGGTGGCGGATGCGCTCACGCAATCTCGGGTGCGCACGCGGGCGGGAATAGTGGCCTGTGTTGAGCGTGCGATCCGCGCCGGGCAATTGCCCGCTATGCCGAGCGGCGCAGCGATGGCAGCGGTGTTCGACAGCTTTTTGCAGGGCGTTTCGATCCTGGCGCGCGATAACGTGCCCCATGCCGTGATCGACGCGGCGATTACCCAACTGCTGCTGACCTGGGACGTCGCAGCCTCGGTGGTAGCGCCACGTATCAAGCAGCACTGACGGGCTGACATTCCGTAAAAAATCAGCAGGCCCATTGCCATCTCTATATAGTAACGCTTCGCATTAGCGGATTACCCAAGGAGCGTGCACCCTCTTGAAGACGGTGCGCGTCATCGTTCAGAAGGATCTTTATGCAAAGCTTTACTCTCTTCCCGGCACGCCTGTTCGGCATGCTGGCCGTGGTCGTTTGCGGGCTGTTCACTGCACAGGTGCAGGCCGACGACACCGACCACTCGCTCACCATTGAAAAAAACACCCAGTCTTATGTGGTTAACGCCGACGGCAGCTTTGTGCTCGACGTGGAAATGATCACCAAGATCAATGAAGAGCGCGCAATCAAACTGCACGCCCAGCGCCCCCTCGCCTTTAACCGCACCCTGGAAACCCTGAAGATCGTCGAGGCCTATACGCAAAAGGCCAGCGGCCGCAAAATCCGCGTGCAACCCAAGCAGATCAAGGAACAGCAGGAGCAGGCGTCGGCGGATGCGCCGATGTTCCAGGATTCGCGGGTCAAAGTGGTGATCTTCCCCGATGTGGCCGTGGGCGACCGCCTGGTCTTGCGTTATCAGCGCCAGCGCAACAAGCCGTTGTTTCCCCAGCAGTTCGAAGACATGAGCGCGCCGGACTTCTACCACACCGAGCAAACCAGCTTTTCCTACGATATGCCGGCGAACATGCCGCTGTACGCTGACGCCAAAGGCTACAAGGCGTCCACGCCTGCAACGGCACCCGGACGCAAGATCTATCGCTGGGACCTGCAGCCCAGCGAGAAATCCCGTATAGAAAACGGCGCTGTCGCTTACACCGACTACGGGCAATTCATGGCCGTATCGACGTTCGCCGACTACAAGCAATTTGCCCAAGCCTACGCTGCCCGGGCCCAGGTAGAAGTGACGCCCGCCATCACCCAACTGGCCAAGGAACTCACCGCCCAGCTCGACACGCCCCGCAGCAAAGCCCTGGCGCTGAGTGACTGGGTGCGCAAGAACATTCGCTACGTCGCCGTCTACGTCGGCGCCGGCGGCGTGGTGCCACACCCGGCGCAGGCCGTGCTGGACAACCGTTACGGCGACTGCAAAGACCATGTCGCCCTGCTCGAAGCCCTGCTCAAGGCCGCAGCCATCGAAAGCTCGCCCGCGCTGATCAACTTCGGCAACGCCTACGCCCTGCCCACCGTGCCAACGCTGGGGCTGCTCAACCATGCCATCACCTACGTGCCAAGCCTGGACCTGTACCTGGACTCCACCGCCACACCGCTTGCGGCCGGCTACCTGCCGATCCCGGAACTGGGCAAACCGGTACTGCTGACCCAGACCGGCGCACTGGAACGCACGCCGATCAGCCAGTTGAACAAGGTCGCTAACACGCTGACATTCAACGTCGCGGACAGCGGTGCCGCCGATTTCAACAACGTTTCGACCGTGGAAGGTTGGGGCGCGGAGTTCAATCGCTTCGTGTTCAAATCGATGCCCCCCGCCGACATGAAACAACTGACGCAGAAAATCCTCAGCATGTACGGCCAGTCCGGTGGTGGCGAGGTCGAAAGCGACTCACTGGAAGGCAACGCACCGACCTTCAAGTCTGTAATCAAGGGCCACACCGACAACCTGGTCAACCTGCCAGGCCCCACCGGCGTGCCGACCTTCTCCAGCCTCGCGGGCGGTATTTCCCAGAATGTGTTTGCGTTTATGGCCGAGAAAGAGCGCACCCAGAACTTCACCTGTCTCTCCGGGCAAATCTCGGAGCAGGCACGCTTCGACTTCCCCAAGACGGTCAACATTCTGGCGGTGCCCAAGGCGGTGTCGCTCAAGCACGGCGGCTTCGATTACCAGGCCACCTACGCCCAGGACGGCAACGGCGTGGTGGTCACCCGGAATTACCAGTTCAACCACACCGACGCACAGTGCAGCCCGCAGGATTTCATCGCGATGAAGCCGGCGATTGAAGGCATGGTCAATGATCTGAAAAGCCAGGTGATTGTGCAGACGCTGTAAGGGCAAGGTTCACGCGTGATGGACGTCGCGCGTGAACGGCCGGGTCAAATCCAAGGCAAAAAAAAGCCTGCATCTCTGCAGGCTTTTCTCTATCTGGCTCCACGACCTGGACTCGAACCAGGGACCCAATGATTAACAGTCATTTGCTCTACCAACTGAGCTATCGCGGAATGCGCCGTATGTTACTGATTAAAAAGAAGAAGTCAAGCATTGCGAGAAATTAACGCGGATCAACGGGTAAAGGTGCCTGCTCTTTGGCCAGGTCCAGCCAGGCCCGTGCAGCTGGCGGCAGGTGGGCGCTGGCGCGCCAGGCCAGGGCGATGTGCCAGTCGGTGTGGGGTTCGTCCAGAGGGATCAGGGCGATGCCGGCGTGTTGGTGCTTGTGCGCCAGCATCCGCGGTAGGAAGGCAACGCCCAGGCCTGCGGAGACCAGGTCGACGATAAAGTCGATCTGCCCGCTGCGGGCGGCGACGCGCGGGGTCACGCCTTTGCGTTCGCAGGCGGCGAGGATCTTGGCGTTCAGGGCGAAGCCGGCCTCGAACAGGATGAACGGCGAGTCGGCCAGGTCAGTGAAGTCGATGCGTGCGCGGCGTGCCAGTGAGTGGTCCACCGGCAACACGGCCATCAAGGGTTCGTTGCGCACCGGCTGGTAGTCGAAGACTTCATCCACGGGCAGCAGCAGGGCCGCCAAGTCAACCTCCCCCGCTTCCAGGCATTCACGCAGTTTCTTGCTGCCGTATTCGGTGAGTTCGATTTCGATATCGGGGTAGCGGCGGCGGTAGGTCGCAAACATCGCGGCGAACAGCACGCCGCAACCCACCGGCGGCAAGCCAATGCGCAGCACCCCACGCTTGAGGCCGCGCAAGTCGTTGATCTCGGCCACCAGGTCGGTGTGCTCGGCGAGTAGCACCAATGCTCGGCGATAGGTCATTTCGCCGGCGGCGGTCAGTTCATTGCGGTGTCCGAGACGATTGAGCAGCGGCATGCCCAGTTCGTCTTCCAGGGTCTTGACCGCCTTGCTGACCGTGGATTGCGTCAGGGACACCACCTCAG
Source organism: Pseudomonas sp. 18.1.10 (assembly GCF_024655625.1). Taxonomy (NCBI): domain Bacteria; kingdom Pseudomonadati; phylum Pseudomonadota; class Gammaproteobacteria; order Pseudomonadales; family Pseudomonadaceae; genus Pseudomonas; species Pseudomonas sp. 18.1.10. The sequence goes on along the minus strand of NZ_JANLGL010000052.1, from coordinate 12,883 downwards.
CCGCCTGGGAAAAACCGCCCTGGCGCACCACTTCGACAAAGGTGCGCAGCGTTCTGAGGTTCATCGGTATTCCTTTTGCGACTGGGCACTAGTTGAAAAAGTTGTTTTTATCATGCCAGAGCTTTGCTTATCGTGAACCCCCTTTTACCTGTGGAGTTCACGCCGATGATCATTTCGTCCGCTTCCGATTACCGTGAAGCCGCCCGACGCAAGCTGCCGCGCTTTCTGTTCGATTACATCGACGGTGGCGCCAACGCTGAGCACACGATGCGCGCCAACGGTTCGGATTTGGCGAATATCAGCCTGCGTCAACGCATCCTGCGCAATGTCGACAACCTGAGCCTCAAGACCACGCTGTTTGGCCAGGAGCTGGCGCTGCCGGTGATCCTCAGCCCCGTGGGCCTGACGGGCATGTACGCGCGTCGTGGCGAAGTGCAAGCAGCCAAGGCGGCGGCAAACAAGGGCATTCCCTTTTGCCTGTCCACGGTGTCGGTGTGCCCGATTGAAGAGGTCGCAGCGCAAAGCCCGCAGGCGATCTGGTTCCAACTCTATGTGCTCAAGGACCGCGGTTTTATGCGCAACGCCCTGGAGCGAGCGCAAGCCGCCGGGGTCACTACGCTGGTGTTCACCGTGGACATGCCCACGCCAGGGTCGCGCTACCGGGATGCACATTCGGGCATGTCCGGCCCCTTCGCCGCGTCGCGGCGCATGCTGCAGGCGGTCACCAAGCCGCAATGGGCCGTTGATGTCGGGCTGTTGGGCCGCCCCCATGACCTGGGCAACATCTCCAAATACCTGGGCAAACCCACCCATCTGGAAGACTACATCGGCTGGCTGGCCAACAACTTCGACCCATCGATCAGTTGGAACGACCTGGAGTGGATCCGTGATTTCTGGAAGGGCCCGATGATAATCAAGGGCATCCTCGACCCACAGGACGCCAAGGACGCCGTGAGCTTCGGCGCCGATGGCATTGTGGTCTCCAACCATGGCGGCCGGCAGCTGGACGGTGTGCTGTCGACCGCCAAGGCATTGCCGCCGATTGCCGAGGCCGTCGGTGATGACCTGACGGTATTGGTGGACTCGGGCGTACGCTCCGGGCTCGACGTGGTGCGCATGCTCGCCCTCGGGGCCAAGGCGTGCCTGCTGGGACGTTCCACCGTCTACGCACTGGCCGCCGACGGCCAGCACGGGGTGGAAAACCTGCTGGATATCTTCGCCAAGGAAATGCGCGTGGCCATGACGCTGACCGGCGTGACCTCGATCGATCAGATCGACCACACGACGCTGGTCGGCCAGTAGCCAAATAACTGGCGCCACCCTTTGCATTCGCACTGGAATGCCACTTACAGATGATTGATTTAAAAGGTGTTTTATAAAAATAAAACATTTGGCATGAATCTCGCTCTAACTCTTTTCAAGCAGGTTAGGCGATGACAAGACGTGTGGCAGTGCCCAGGGGTTATAACCCACTGCAAAGCGGTTTAAACTGTTTCCAATGTTTTACGGAACTGAGGGAACAGTACGACGCATGGCACTCGCCACTCTTATCGAGCCTGTAAGACAGTTAAGTGCTTAGAGGCTGACAGTTTATGAAAACACCGACCCAGACCCACGCCATCGACTTCGACAGTGCCAAGTTGCAACGCCTGGGTTTTGGTCAACCGTCCGTTCTGGCCCGCCGCCCCACCACGGTCGCCCAGCTGCGCCAGCAGTTGAGCATGCACTTGCAGACCAGCCTGGAACCGGAACGCATCCTCGGCCTGTTCTTTCGCGAGATCCAGCGCCTGGTCCCCCTCGACGCCCTCCAGTACCGCCACGAAGCCAGCGACCTGCGCCTGGAATTCGGCCATCGCGGTCATCATTCGGTGAGCTACGCGTTGAGCCATGAAGGTGAGCACCTGGGTGAGCTGGTGTTCCGCCGCAACCAGCGCTTGCAGGAAGAAGAACTGGGCCAGCTCGAATCCTTGCTGGCCACCCTGCTCTACCCGATGCGCAACGCCTTGCTCTACCGCGCCGCCACCCGCAGCGCCCTGCTCGACCCGCTGACGGAAACCGGCAACCGCATCGCCATGGACCAGACCCTGCAACGGGAAATCGACATGGCCCGCCGGCACCTGACCCCGCTGTCGCTGCTGATGCTGGACATCGATCACTTCAAGGTCATCAACGATACCCACGGCCATACCGCCGGCGACAGCGTGCTGCGCGCCGTGGCCCAGGCCATCAAGAACCAGCTGCGCAACGTCGATATGGTGTTCAGGTTTGGCGGGGAAGAGTTTCTGATCCTGCTGTCCAACACCGGCCGGGATGCGGCGGCGATGGTCGGCGAGCGCCTGCGCCAGGCGACACAAGCCCAGGATTATTGGGCCGATGGGGAAAGAATCGAACTGACGGTAAGCCTGGGTTGCTCGACCCTGCTGGCCGCAGAGTCGGCCGAAAGCCTGTTGCGCCGGGCCGACAGCGCCTTGTACGTAGCCAAGCGCGAAGGTCGCAACCGCTTGGCAATGGCGGGGTAAACCCCGCCATCACGGGTCACATCACGCTTCGCTGGCGACGCGCACCTGGCGCTCACGCACCACCGCTGGCGCTTTTTCTTTTTCCAGGCGCATGCAGCTTTCCAGGAACAGGTACATGTAGTCGTAGCTCTTGCACACGGCCTGGCGCAGCTCTGCCTGCAAGGCTTTGGTCGGGTTCATGCCGGCCAGGGTGCAGATGATTTCCAGCGCTTCCCACGGGTGGGCGTCATCGTACTGGGCATGCATCTTCAGCCACTTCATCGCACGCTTGCGGTCTTCCTCGGGGAAGGCGGCCGCGTAGACACCCGTCGAACACACCACGGCAGACCACTCCCCCGTCGCCCCTTCGATGGCGTAGTTGGTCGCGGCCACGGCCACGATCAACGAGTCGGCTGAGCTGGTGTGCCAGCACCAGTGGCTCAAGGCGTGCAGTTCCGGCGGGACGTTCTGCGCCTGCAACTCCTCCAGGCTGACGCCATGGGCGCGCGCCCAATGCACCCAATAATCGGCATGGTTCAACTCCACGCGAATATTGCGCATCAGCCAACGCCGCGCCATATCCTCCCCAGGATGGCGGGCAAACTTGGTCTTGGTGAGGTTCTGTGCCATGTACAAGGCAAACTGTTCAACCACGGGCCAGCCACCGATCAGGTAGTGACGCATGGTCTTGGCGCTGAGCGTGTTATCGCGCATGCGCTGGTACAGTTCGTGTTCGACAACGCGACGCTTGCTCTCGCTACAGTCCTGGATCAATTGCTGCGCCCAGGCGGGGTAACTCGAGGCTTCCATTAGCGGGCCGGTTCTGTTGAATGTGTCGATCACTATAAGGCTCCTTTTTAAGTGTGATAGTACAGACCAGCAGAGGTTTCAGCGGAATGTGCCGGGCGCCTTGAACAACAGAGGCTGCGGCCGCACAGGTCGACACTGCAAGCTGTCAAAGGTAAACAATTGCGGGCGCTCGATCAGATAGCCCTGAGCGTAGTCCACACCTATCTCAAGTAGAGCCTGTTCGATATGGGGTGTTTCAACAAATTCGGCAATTGTGCGCTTACCCATGACGTGGCCGATGTGGTTAATCACTTCGACCATGGCGCGGTTAATCGGGTCGTCCAGCATATCCTTTACGAAACTTCCATCGATCTTCAGGAAGTCTACAGGTAAATGTTTGAGATAAGCGAATGAGGACATTCCGGCACAAAAGTCGTCGAGGGAGAAGTGACAACCTAACGCTTTGAGTTCATTAATAAAGCGAATAGCGCTGCCCAGATTGGCAATAGCGCTGGTTTCGGTTATTTCAAAACAGATCATCGCCGGTGGAATACTGTAAGCCGCGAATTTCTCACGTAAAAAGCCGAGAAAGTCGTCATCGCCAATCGTAATGCCCGACAAGTTGATCGCACACATCGCCATCGGCCGCCCTGGGCGCTCGCGCATGCAGTTGGCGATGATCTTGAACACGTTCTCCACCACCCAGCGATCCAGCGACGTCATCAGGCCGTAGCGCTCTGCGGCCGGGATAAAGCTGTCGGGCAGAATAATGCGCCCCGCCTCGTCATGCAGGCGCAGCAGGATTTCAATATGGCCAGTGCCGCCATCGGTATGCCCCAGGGGCGAGATTTCCTGGGCGTACAGGCAGAAGCGGTTTTCTTCCAGGGCCATATGCAAGCGTTGCACCCAGGCCATCTCGCCAAAACGCAGGGACAGCTCCGAGTCATCGGCATGGTAGACCTGCACGCGGTTACGGCCCTTCTCCTTGGCCATGTAGCACGCCATGTCCGCCGCCCGCAGCGAAGTCTCCAGGGTGGTCGGCACGTGCGAAATATGCACCAGGCCAATGCTCACGGTGGTCATGAACGGCCGGCCCTTCCACACAAAATGCAGGCTTTGCACGGTATGGCGCAGGCTCTCGGCGATTTTTTCCGCCACCGGCGCCGGGCAGTTTTCCAGCAGGATGCCGAACTCATCGCCCCCCAGCCGGGCCAAGGTGTCGCCTTCGCGCAGGTCCGATTGCAGCAGCGCACAGATATGCCGCAACAACTCATCGCCGGCCGCATGCCCGCAGGTGTCGTTGACCAGCTTGAACTGGTCGAGGTCGAGGAACATCAACGCGTGCCGTGGGTTCGGCTGGCGCCCGACGTGATGCAACACCTGCTCCAGGCGGAACTCGAACTCGCGACGGTTGGCCAGGCCGGTCAAGGCGTCGTGGGTGGCCTGCCAGGACAGGTTGGCGATGTATTGACGCTCTTGCGTCATGTCGTGCAGCACCAGCACCGCACCACTGACCTTGCCGGCGCTGCGGATCGGCGCGCCGACCAGCGTCACCGACACCGTGCTGCCGTCCAGGCGCTGGATCAGCTTGGAGTGTTCACTGCCGCCACTGAGCTGGCCCTTGATGATGTGTTCGATGAGGGTAAAACCATCGGGCTCGGCGTTTTCATCGAGCAGATTGAACAGCGCAGCCAGGGGCAGGCCTTGGGCCTGGGCCGACTTCCAGTGGGTCAACGCTTCGGCGGCCGGGTTCATGTAGGCGATGGCGCCGTCAACGTCGGTGGTAATCACACCATCGCCAATCGACTCCAGCGTGATCTGCGCGCGCTCCTTTTCCGCCTGCAGCGCGTCGGCGAACGCATGGCGCTGGGTCAGCAGTTTGCGCGTGCGCAACAGCGCCAGCGCGATCAGGCCCAGGGCAGTGGCCAGGTTCGTGGTCAACAGCAGCCGCAGGATCATCCGCGAGCCTTCGCCCAAGGCATCACTGAAGGCCTTGGCGGCCGGGGTCACGCCGTCATTGATTGCAATGATGCGCGCCTTCCATTGCCGCACGTCGTTGCCGCTGAGGTGATCCGAGCGGATCGCGCGGTGCATCTCCTGGGCCAGGTCATCCAGTTGCACCAGGTAGCCGTCGCCCACGGTCCACAGTTCGATGGCTTTTTCCAGGTAGCTGAAATGACGGAAGTTGAGGTACAGCCAGATCAGGCTGGAGACATCATCGGGGTGGTTGCCGCCCTTGAGGATGCCCTGGCGGGCCGCGGCGATATCCGGGGTGGAATGGTCGAGGGCGATGCGCAATTCATGCCCGCCCTGAGGCACGGCGATGGCCTGCTGGTACTTGAGGAACGTGGCTTCGTCGCGGTTATCGGCGTAGAGGGTGAGGTAGTAGATCGCGTCCTTCTGGCCCTTGGACCACAAGCTTTCGCCTGCTACGTAGCCGCGCACTGCTGAAAGCACGTAGAGACTGACGCAGCCCAACAATGCCTGGAACAGCACGACGGCGATAAAGGGCCACACAATGCCCAGCAGCCGAGGCGTTCCGAGAGTCCGCTTTTGCTTCATGAAGTCCCTTGCACATGCACTGCTTGATACGCACGCGAACATCCGCTTCCGTTAGCACAGCCCAGTTCAAATCAACGTACTTGTTGCAAATGCCCATAGAGCTTGGCGTACAACCCACCTTCGGCAATCAACTGCTGATGGTCGCCATCCTCGGCAATGTGACCGCCGTCAAACACCAATACGCGATCTGCCTGCTTAACCGCCGACAAGCGGTGGGCGATGATGAGTGTAGTACGCCCACTGAGAAACCGCGCCAACGCCTGGTGCAGGTTGTACTCGGTGGCCGCGTCAAGGGCCGAGGTCGCCTCGTCGAGGATCACCACTTTCGGCTCCGCCAACACCATGCGCGCAATCGCCAGGCGTTGCCGCTGCCCACCGGAAAAACGCACCCCGGAACGCCCCACCACACTGTCCAAGCCCATCGGCAGAGCCTTGACGGTAGCATCCAGCTGGGCAATTTCCAGTGCCTGCCAGCAGGCTTGATCGCTGCGGGTGCGGCCCATGGTCAGGTTGGCGCGCACGGTGTCATTGAACAAGGCCGGATGTTGCAACACCACGGCGACGTTCTCGCGAATGGTCTCCAGGCCGATTTCCTGCTGGGTTGCACCGCCAAAACGGATACTCCCGGCCTGGGGCGTGTACAGCCCGAGCAACAGTTGCACCAGGGTACTTTTGCCGCCGCCGCTGGCACCGACAATCGCGACCTTCTCCCCCGGCGCAATGGCCAGGTTCAACTGGTCGAGCACCAGGTCTTCGCCGTAGCCGAAATCCAGGCCGCGCACTTCGATACCCACGGTTTCATGCCCGGTGAACGGGTCTGCACCCCCGGCGTATTGCGGCTCGTCGGCCCGCGCCAGCAGCTCGTTGATCCGCGTCAGCGCACCGCCCGCTGCGTAGTAGGCGTATTGCAGGTTGAGCAGTTGCTCCACCGGGCCAATCATGAACCACAGGTAGCTGAACACCGCGAGCATCTGGCCGATGGACAGGTCGGAAAACAACACCGTGAGCATCGCCGCGGCACGGAAGATATCGATGCCGAACTGGAACAGCAGGCCACTGGCTCGGCTGGAGGCGTCGGTTTTCCACTGCGAATGGATCGCGTAGTCACGCACTTCCTGGGCACGCTGGCCGAGGCGCCCGAGGAAAAAGCCCTGGCGGTTGCCCGCGCGCACTTCCTGGATGGCATCGAGGGTTTCGGTCAGCGCCTGGGTAAACCGCGAGGTGCTGTCGTTTTCCAGTTTCTTCAGGTGTTTGACGCGCTTGCCCAACTGCACGGTGGCGTAGATCACCAACGGGTTGAACAACAGGATCAGCAGCGCCAGCTGCCAATGCATCCACACCAGGATCGCGGACGTGCCGACCAGGGTGAGCATGGCCACGAGGAAGCGGCTGAGGGTTTCGCCGACGAACTTGTCGAGGGTGTCCAGGTCGGTGACCAGGTGCGTAGTGACCGTGCCACTGCCCAGGCTTTCGTATTCACCGAGGGAAATGCGCTTGAGCCGCTCGATCAGGCGCACGCGGATGCGGTACACAATGTCCTTGGCCAGCCGCGCAAACAACCGCGCCTGCACCACGTTGAACACCAGCGCGCCGCAGCGCAGGCACAAGGTCACCAACAGCATCAGGCCGATATACCCGGCGGCTTTCTGCCAGCCCAGCGGCAGCGCGTGGTTCATCACCTTCAGCGCGGCATCGCCGTGGCCCAGCAGGACTTCGTCCACCAGCAAGGGCAACAACAGCGGAATGGGCACGCTGCACAGCGTCGCCAGCACGGCAACGCCATTGGCGATCCACAGGGATTTCTTGTGACGCAGGGCCAGGCGGCGAATTTCCGCCCAGGTCAGCCGATCAGTGCGTTGAGCGGGTTCATGCACAGGTGGCTCGCTCCAGCCATCGACCCAACAGCGGCGAAAGCTCGGCCAGCGGCTGATAACCGTTGGTCAGCAAGGCCAACTGACCATTGCGCTCGGCCAGCAGCGTCGGGAAACCGGCGATGCCCAAGTCCTGCACCCAGGTGAAATCGGCTGCGGTAGCCGCATGCTGCTCGGCACGGTCGAACGCGCCGGCAAATTCGATACGCGGGATGCCCGCCTGCTCGGCCAGCTCCACCAGCACGCTGGCGAGGGTCACATCGCGGCCCTCGACATAAAACGCGCGCTGGATCAGCCCCAGCAAGGTCCACGCACAATCCGGCGCCAGGCTGCGCGCGGTGACGATGGCGCGGCACGCAGGCTCGGTGTCGTAGACAAAACCGTCAGGCAAAGCGCCTTCGCGCTTGAACGGCTGGCCGGTGGCGTCGGTGACGGCCTGCCAGTGTTCAAGGATATAGCGCCGGGTCGTCGGCTCCAGTGCCGCACCGCTGCCGGTGCGCAAGCCGCCCACCACCAGGTGCACGTCAACGCCGCCGGCGCGGGCCTGCTCCACCAGCGCTTCGGCCACCGGGGCGAACCCCCAGCACCAGGAACACATCGGGTCCATTACATAGAGCAGGCGCGCGGACATGGCTCAGGCCTCGGAAGGTGATTGCTTGTAGTTGAAGCCAATCGGGTGCGGCATATTGCGGGCCTTGGCCAGTTCAATCTGCTTCTGCCGGTCGATTGCGCTACGGCGGGTCTTCTCCGGCAGCTTATCCCAGCAATGTGGGCAACTGATGCCAGCGGCGTAGTGTTCAGATGCACGGTCTTCGGCGCTGATCGGCGTGCGGCAGGCATGACATTGATCGTAGTCGCCTTCGCTCAAGTCGTGGCGCACGGTCACGCGATTATCGAAGACAAAGCAGTCGCCCTGCCACTTGGTTTCTTCCTGCGGCACCTCTTCGAGGTACTTCAGGATGCCGCCCTTGAGGTGGTAGACCTCATCGAAGCCTTCGCTGAGCATGTAGCTCGACGCTTTCTCGCAACGAATGCCGCCGGTGCAGAACATGGCGACTTTCTTGTGCTTGGCCGGGTCGAAGTTGGCTTTGATATAGTCGGGAAATTCGCGAAAACTGGTGGTTTTCGGGTCGATTGCGCCTTCAAAGGTGCCGATCGACACTTCGTAGTCGTTGCGGGTGTCGATCAACAGCACTTCCGGGTCGCTAATCAACGCGTTCCAGTCCTGCGGATCAACGTAGGTGCCGACTTTCTTGTTGGGATCAACGCCTTCGACGCCCAGGGTCACGATCTCTTTCTTGAGCTTGACCTTGGTGCGGTAGAACGGCTGGTCGTCGCAGTACGACTCTTTGTGGTCGATATCGACCATGCGCGGGTCGTTCTTCAACCAGGCCATCAAGCCATCGATGCCTTCGCGGCTGCCGGAAACGGTGCCGTTGATGCCTTCTTCGGCGATCAGCAAGGTGCCTTTGATGCCGTTATCGACCATCGCCTGCAGCAGTGGCTCGCGCAGGGCGACGTAGTCTTCGAGGGTGACGAACTTATACAGTGCCGCCACGACAATCGGTTGAGTCATGGGTGTTCTCTCCAGGTGGCTACCCTCGTAAAGGGTGAACCGGATGCAAAAAAAACGCGCCGGCTAAGCGGCGCGTTGCGGATTCTATCAGGGATAACCCGTCAATGTCCGCCAGCGCAGGTCGGCGAGGCCGGGGCTGCGTCGATTTTCGCCCATTCTTCAGGCGTGTAGGTATGCAGCGCCAGCGCATGAAACTCGCTCATCAGGTCACCCAGGGTGGCGTAGACCGTCTGGTGGCGCTTGACGCGGTTAAGCCCTTCGAACTGCGGGCTGACCAGCACGGCCTTGAAGTGGGTCTGCAACCCACGGCTGTGCATGTGGCTTTCGTCCAGCACGCTCAAGTGCTCCGGGCTCAAGGCGGCGAGCGCCGTTTCGATACGCTGTTGCATGGTCATTCCTGCTTACTTCTTCTTGGCCGGGGCGGCGGCTTTTGGCGCCAGCTCGTTGGTCATGTCGTCCAACAGCTTGTTCACCACCGGCACGGCGCTTTCCAGCTTGGCCTGGGTCATCTGGGCCGATTGCTGGGTCAGTTGCGGCATTTTTTCCAGGACTTTCTTGCCCAGTGGAGACTGGTAGAAGGCAACCAGGTCCTTGAGTTCGGATTCGCTGAAGTTGGTGGTGTAGAGCTTGACCATGTCCGGCTTCAGCTTCGGCCAGCCGATAGCCTGGTCCAAAGCAGCGTTGGCCTTGGCCTGGTAGCTGTCCAGTACGGACTGCTTGGCGGCAGGCGCCTTGGTCTGTTCGAAACGCTGGGCGAACATTTGCTGCACTTGCATGTACACCGGGGTACCCAGCTTGTCGGCATGGGCCAGGGTAAGGAAGGCTTCGGCACTGGCGTTGTGGCTGGCGGTATCGGCAAGAACCTGGCCGCTGGCGCAAACCAGAGCAACCGCGGTACAGATGGCACGAAGACGAGTCATCGAGTTTCCTTTTCTAGCAGGCGAGGTAAGACCCCAAGGGCGCCCATTCTGCGCCTAAAAAACCTCGCGGCTCAACCCCGCGCCTTGCCGGGCAGGGATTCTCGAGGGATGAACCCGATGAAACGTCTTTTGGGGAACCCCATTGGCCAATCAAGGCCTAAACTGCGCAAACCGCTATCAAGGAGAGTGCCCGATGAGCCGTATCGAAACCGACAGCCTGGGAGAAGTCCAAGTCCCGGACGACGCTTACTGGGGCGCACAGACCCAACGCTCGCTGGTGAATTTCGCCATCGGCGAGCAACGCATGCCGCTGCCGGTATTGCACGCCCTGGCCCTGATCAAAAAAGCCGCCGCACGGGTCAACAACCGCAACGGCGACTTGCCCGCCGACATCGCCCGCCTGATCGAACAGGCCGCCAACGAAGTGCTGGCAGGCCAGCATGACGACCAGTTCCCCCTGGTGGTGTGGCAGACCGGCAGCGGCACCCAGAGCAACATGAACGCCAACGAAGTGATCGCCGGCCGCGCCAACGAACTGTCGGGCAAACCCCGTGGCGGCAAGAGCCCGGTGCATCCCAATGACCATGTAAACCGCTCCCAGAGCTCCAACGACTGCTTTCCCACGGCGATGAGCATTGCCGCCGTGCAAGCGGTGCACCAGCGCTTGTTGCCGGCGATTGCCACCCTGTCCGGCGGCCTCGCCGAACAGGCGGCGCAGCACATGAAGCTGGTGAAGACCGGCCGCACCCACATGATGGACGCCACGCCGATCACCTTCGGCCAGGAACTCTCGGCGTTTATCGCCCAGCTCGACTACGCCGAACGCGCCGTGCGCAGCGCTCTGCCCGCCGTGTGCGAGCTGGCCCAGGGCGGTACGGCGGTGGGCACCGGCCTTAACGCGCCCCATGGCTTTGGCGAAGCGATTGCCTCCGAGCTGGCGGCGCTGTCGGGTTTTCCTTTCGTCACCGCGCCGAACAAATTTGCCGCCCTCTCCGGCCATGAGCCGCTGGTGACCCTGCACGGCGCGCTGAAAACCCTGGCGGTGGCGCTGATGAAAATCGCCAACGACCTGCGCCTGCTGGGCTCCGGCCCGCGTGCCGGGTTCGCCGAGGTCAAGTTGCCGGCCAACGAGCCCGGCAGTTCGATCATGCCGGGCAAGGTCAACCCGACCCAGTGCGAGGCGCTGTCGATGCTGGCCTGCCAGGTGCTGGGCAATGACGTGACCATCGGCATTGCCGCCAGCCAGGGGCATTTGCAGCTGAACGTGTACAAGCCGGTCATCATCCACAACCTGCTGGAATCGATCCGCCTGTTGGCCGACGGCTGCAATAACTTCCAGGAGCATTGCATCGCCGGCCTTGAGCCCGACGCCACGCAAATGGCCGATCACCTGGAACGCGGGCTGATGCTGGTGACAGCGCTCAATCCGCATATCGGCTACGACAAATCCGCCGAGATTGCCAAGAAGGCCTACGCCGAAGGGCTGACGCTGCGGGAAGCAGCCCTGGCGCTGGGCTACCTCACCGATGCCGAGTTCGACCAGTGGGTACGCCCGGAAGACATGCTGGGCGCTTAAGACGCCATGCGTAACCGCCGGGCCTTGAGCCCGGCAATCAACGACGGCGCCAGCGCCACGGTCGCCGAACCCAGCACCACCACCAACGCCCCGGCATAGCCCAGGGCGTTGATGTCTTCGGCCTGCACAAAGTCTGGCCACCACCAGGCTGCCAAGGCCACCGCGACAAAAGTCACCAACGGCGTGAGCGCCAGGGTCGCGCTGACCCGCGAGGCTTCCCAATGCGCCAGCGCCTCGGCAAACGCGCCGTAGGCCACCAGGGTGTTCATGCAGCAGGCCAGCAACAGCCAGCCTTGCAGCGGGCTCAGGTCCAGGGCTTCCAGCGGATGCGCCCACGGCGTGAGCAACACCGCGCAGCACAGGTAGATCACCATCATCACTTGCAGCGAATTCCACACCGTCAGCAACTGCTTCTGGCCCAGGGCGTAGAACACCCAAATAGTGGTGGCCAGGAGGATGGTCAGCACGCCAGCGGTGTATGCGCCAAGGGACGTCAGCAACTCTTCCAAGCGCTGATTGAAGAACAGACCAAAGCCGCAGACCAGCACGATCAGACCGACCACCTGCCCCAGGCTGAAACGCTCCTTGAATACAAACACGCTGGCGATCATCAGAAAGATCGGGCCCATCTGCACCACCAGTTGCGCGGTGCCAGGGCTGAGCATCTTCAGGCCCACCAGATACAGCACGTAGTTGCCCACCAGGCCGCACACGGCCATGCCCACCAGCCAGCCGCCCTTGGGGCCCAGCCCATTGAGACGGGGCAAGCGCTTGCTCAGCGCCAGGTAGACGAACAGGCAACCGCCGGCGACGGTCAGGCGAAACCAGGTGACGGTGATCGGGTCCATCACCTGCAGCACCTGCTTGAGTTTGATCGGCAGAATGCCCCAGAGAAACGCGGTCAGCAGGGTCAGGAGAAAGCCATAGACCCAGCGGCCGGAAGAGATGTGCATGAGTGCCCCAGAAGCCAGAGGAAGTGGAGCGGGCATTCTAGGGGCAAGAACACGAATCGCGATACGCTGCAGTTCAAATGTGGGAGCGGGCTTGCTCGCGAATGCGATGTGTCAGTCACTGAATATGCTGGCTGACAC
>NZ_JANLGL010000051.1:0-34410 GCF_024655625.1 Pseudomonas sp. 18.1.10 | reverse complement strand
TCCCAAGATTTTGGGGCCGCTGCGCAGCCCAGCGGGAGCAAGCTCCCTCGCCACAGGTACAGCGTTTGCTCTTGATTGAAGGGTGTCAGGGCTAGTCCGACCCTACACTTGCATTCAGCGATAACGCTCCAACCAATGCGCGTAAGGCGCCGGCAAGGTCCACGACGACTTCTCGACGCCCAGCTCCTTGGCCGCAAAGTACGCCCAATGCGGATCAGCCAAATGCGCACGGCCTACCGATACCAGGTCCAGATGCCCAGCCTGCAAGGCTTCTTCCGCCAGCTGCGGCGTACCAAAACCCCACGCCGACGTCACCGGGATACCCGCTTCACGGCGCACACGCTCGGCAATCGGCCCCATGAATGCAGGGCCCCACGGGATATTGGTGTCGGGAATGGTGAAGCCGACGCTGACGCTCAACAGGTCCAGGCCACCGGCCTTGAAACGGCGGGCCAGTTCGATGGATTCGGCGAGGGTCTGCTCGTCGCGGCCGTCGTATTCCAGCACACCGAAACGGGCGGTCAGCGGCAGGTTTTCTGGCCAGACTTCACGTACGGCGGCCAGGGTTTCCAGGAGGAAGCGGCTGCGGTTGTCAAAGCTGCCGCCGTAGGCGTCGGTGCGCTGGTTGGAGTGTTCGGAGAAGAAACTCTGGCCCAGGTAACCGTGGGCGAAGTGCAGCTCGATCCATTCAAAACCAGCATCACGGGCACGGCGCGCGCCATCGACGAAGTCCTGGCGCACGCGGGCGATGTCGTCCAGGGTCATGGCGCGTGGCACCTGCGGCAGGTTCGCCCCAAAGGCAATCGCCGACGGCGCGATGGTTTCCCACGCGCGCGGGTCGGACGCGGCCATATGGTCATCGCCTTCCCACGGGCGGTTGGCGCTGGCTTTGCGCCCGGCGTGACCGATCTGGATGCCCGGCACCGAACCCGCCGCCTTGATGGCTTTGACAATGGGCACGAACGCTGCGGCGTGGGCGTCGCTCCAGATCCCGGTGCAGCCCGGGGTGATACGGCCTTCCGGCGCAACGGCGGTGGCCTCGACCACGACCAGCCCTGCCCCGCCACGGGCCATGCCCGCGAGGTGCACGTGGTGCCAGTCGTTGACGATGCCGTCATCGGCCATGTATTGGCACATCGGCGGGATGGCAATGCGATTGCGCAGGGTGACGTCTTTGAGTGTGTAGGGTTCGAACAAGGCGACCATGGGACGACTCCAGATTGGCAATGGTAGTTCGATAGTATTCGAACTATGGTGCTCAACGATACCCCCCTGTTATCATCCGGCCCCATGCGAGCCTTCAAACACCCCCTTGCCCAAGACCTTACCCTCGAACGCGTGCTCTACGCGCTGAGCGATCCGGTGCGCCTGGAAATCGTGCGCTGCCTGGCCGGCGTAACCGAAGCCACCTGCGGCGAATTGGATGGCGGGCGGCCCAAGTCGAGCATGTCCCATCACTTTCGTGTGTTGCGGGATGCGGGGTTGGTGCAGACGCGGAGTGTGGGGACCACCCATATGAACTCATTGCGCAGTGATGTGCTTGAAAGTCGCTTCCCCGGCCTGCTCCACAGTATCCTCGCCCAGCATTAAGAAACGTTTCAGCAGCGAACCTTTCCCCCCAACCCCACGTCCGACCTAAGGCACTCTTGCCCACCGCTCCCCGCGAGGTCGTCGTTTGAAAGCCGCCATCATCAAAAAATACCGCCTGATCATCAAGACCATGGGCTATGTAGGCTGGGCCCTGTTCTGGCTGTTGCTGTGGGATGTCGCCGTCACGGTGGATTTCATGCTGTTCCTCACCTACAAGATCAACCTGCCGCTGATGCCCTTGACCCTGCTCGGGTCGGCGCTGGTGGTGCTGATCAGTTTTCGCAACAGCAGCGCCTACAACCGCTGGTGGGAGGCGCGCACGCTGTGGGGGGCGATGGTCAACAATTCGCGCAGTTTTGCGCGCCAGGTGCTGACGCTGCTGGATGACCCCGACAGCGAAGTGAACCCGGTCAAGGCCACCCTGCTGCGCCGGCATGTGGCCTATGTGAACTGCCTGGCGGCCCACCTCAAGGGCCAGCCGTGCCCCGATGAGGTGCGTGCCTTCATCCCCAGCGAAGAGTTCGCCCGCAACGGCACCACCAACAACTTTGCCAACGACATCCTCACCGGCTCGGCCGCCTTGCTGGCCAAGGAATACAAGGCCGGCCACCTGGACAGCATCCGCCTGGCTCGGCTGGAGTCGACCCTGGTGGATTTGTCCAACGCCCAGGGCGGCATGGAGCGTATTGCCAATACGCCGCTGCCCTACCCCTACGTGTATTTTCCGCGCCTGTTTATCTCGCTGTTCTGCTTGATCGTGCCGGTGGGCCTGGTGGAATCCCTCGGTTGGTTCACCCCGCTGGCCTCGACGGTGGTGGGTTTTATGCTGCTGGCCATTGAGCGCATCGGCACCGACCTGCAAAGCCCGTTCAACTCCAGCGAGCACCAGATCCAGATGGACACCATCTGCGAAACCATCGAGAAAAACCTGCAATCGATGCAGCGTGATGCGCTGGGTGGCGAGCGCATCGGTTAAACCCTGCCAACGGCCTAAAGTGCGTGACCCACCGGTCGATATACCGGGGGTACGCATGGGCTATCCCCTCTAAAAACAACACATGCGACGCTCTTCGCTTTCCTCCGCCTTGCCAACTCTAATAAGTACCCTGCGGGAGATGTCATGAATATCAAACACAAGCTGACCTGGGCGTTTGCGGCTATCGCGTGCGTGCCGGTGATCCTGGTGGCCGTGCTGGTGGTACTGAACCTGCGGGATGCGGCCGAGGCCAATTTCGTCGACAGCAGCAGCCGTGAAATCCGCCAGATCGACAACGGCATGAAGCAATTCTTCGACGGCATCAGCCAGAACGTTGAATTCGTCGCCAAAGACCCACGCATCGCCGCCGCCAAAGACCTGAAAAGCTACGCCGGGGCCGATGCCGCGCAAATCCCCCTGACCCCGACCAACAGAGCGCTGCTGGACATCTTCGACCAGTTCGCCAAAAGCCATCCCAGCACCGCTTACCTGTCCCTGGGCCTGAGCGACGGCGGCTACGCCAGTTGGCCCGACGACACCAAGCTGAACAACTACGACCCGCGCCAACGTCCCTGGTACAAGGCTGCCGTGGCCGCACCGGGCAACACCGTGCGCACCGGTGCGTATTACTGGGCACCGGATGACGTGGTGCTGATCGGCACCGTGCGCACCGTCGCCGACGCCACCGGCACTATCCTCGGCGTGGTCGGCCTGGACGTGTCGCTCAAGCAACTCACCGAACTGGTGCGCAACATCAAGCTCGGCGACAGCGGTTACCTGATGCTGGTGGAAGCCAACGGCAACGTGCTGGTGGACCCCAGCGATGCCAAGCACAACTTCAAGCCCCTGGCCGACCTCGGCCCGCAATACGCCGACCTGGCCAAGCGCACCGACGGCGCCACCCAGATCGAGATCAACGGCGTGCCCTACATGGCCAACGTGGTCAGCTCCAAAGACCTCGGCTGGCGCTTTATCGGCCTGATTAAGCGCGACGAAGTGATGGCTGGCGCGTCGAGCCTGACCCTGTTGATCGCCGCCATCGCCGCCGCACTCGCCGTGGTGTTTGCCCTGGTCGGTGCAAGTTTTGCCAGCATGATCGTGCGCCCCATCCGCAGCGTTGCCGATGGCCTGCAAGAAATCGCCGAAGGTGAAGGCGACCTGACCCGCAAGCTCACCGTGCAAGGCAAGGACGAAACCGCGACCCTGGCCGGCTGGTTCAACCAGTTCCTCGGTGCGATTGCGCAACTGGTGCAACGTATCGGCAGCGCGTCCTCGGACCTGCAAAGCGCCGCCGCCGACACCAGCGCCGTGGCCAACAACATGAACCAGGCCGCTGGCCGTCAGCGTGAAGCCGTGGAACTGGTGAGCACCGCGTTCAACGAAATGGTCGCCACCGCCAACGAAGTCGCACGCTCGTGCAGCGCTGCCGCCACCAGTGCCGACGAAGGCTACCGCGACGTGCACGACGGCCAGCAGCACATCGGCGAAGCCACCGGCAGCGTGCTCAAGTTGAGCGAAGACCTGCAAAAGTCGACGCAGACCATGCAGTTGCTGGAGCAGGACAGTCAGAACATCAACACCATCCTCGACACCATCCGCTCGATTGCCGAGCAGACCAACCTGCTGGCGCTCAACGCCGCGATCGAAGCCGCGCGCGCCGGCGATCAGGGCCGTGGTTTTGCGGTGGTGGCCGACGAAGTACGCGCCCTCGCCCGCCGCACCGCCGACTCCACCGGCGAGATCGACAGCCTGCTGGGCAACCTCGCCCGCCGCACCCAGGAAGTCACCCAGCAAATGCAGGGCAGCCTGCTGGTGTCCCACACCAGCGTGGAACGCATCCAGCAGGCCCGCGACAGCTTCGACAAGATCCGCGGCTCGGTGGACTCGATCCGCGACCAGAACACCCAGATCGCCACCGCCGCCGAAGAGCAGCACCAGGTGGCCGAAGAGATCAACCGGCACATCGCGCAGATCCATGCCGATGCGCAACTGGTGGAAGGGTTTGCCCACTCGGCGCAGACCGGCTCGGGTCGGTTGACGGATATTTCCGGGCAGCTCAAGGGCTTGGTGGGGCGGTTCAAATACTGACGTGACCGTGGGGCCCTCGACGTCAGCGTCGAGGGCTCATGCGCCAACTGATCAGCTGATAAATCCCCAGCAAAGCCCCAGCCAGCAGCAGTGTCCACTGCACACTCAGCGCCGCCGCCAACAGCCCGGCCAGCAAGCCGCCAATCGCTTCAAAGCCGAAGCGCATGGCGATGTAAAAGGCAATCACCCGCCCACGCAGCGCTTCCGGCGCGGCACTTTGCAGGGTCATGTTGCTGCTGACGTTGCTCACCGTAATGCCGAAACCCAACCCGGCCAGCGCCGCCAGGGTAAACCCCAACGGCGGGTTCGCTGCCACCGCACACAACGACACCGCGCACACCACCGTGCCCATCACGATGATGCGGCTCAGGCTCGATGAGCTGCCGGCGAAGGCCAGGAAAATCGTCGCCACAAACGCCCCCGCCCCCGCCGCGCCCCACAGCCAGCCGAGCGTTTGGGCATCGCCGCTGAAGGCGTGCTTGGCCAGGATCGGCAACAGCACCGTGTAGCAGGACGCCAACAGGTTGACCATCACCACGCCGATCAACAGGCGGCGGATGGACAGGGTGTTCCACAAATAGCGCAACCCTTCACGGAAGATCTCCCCGGTAGACCCTTTGGCCCGCACCTGTGCACGGCTTTGCACCTTGCCCAAGCCAATCAACAGCATGCCAAAGGCGATGGCGGTGAGCAGGAAACAACCGGCCTCGCCGCTCCAGGTAATCAGCAAACCGGCCAGCGGCGGGCCGATAAAGCGTGCGGCGTTGATTAGCATCGCATTAAGCACGAGGGCGTTGGGCAGGTCCTTGGGCTCATCGACGAAGCTGGCGATCAAGGCTTGGCGCAGGGGTGTTTCCAGGGCATTGAGCAAGCCCAGCAGCAGCGCCATGGCGATAATCACGTCGCGGCCCATCCACTGTTGCCAGGTGAGCACCGCGAGGACCAGGGATTGCACGGCCAGGGTGGCCTGCACCGCCATCAGCAGGCGGCGCTTGTCATGGCGGTCGGACCAGGCGCCCGCCAGCGGCCCCACCAGCAACTGCGGCAACAGCGTCAGAAACGCAATCGCCCCCAACAGCACGGCCGAGCCCGTCAGGTGATAGGCCAGCCATGACAGCGCGACCTGTTGCACCCATTTGCCCAGGGTGGAGAGGCCCTGGCCGACAAAGTAGATCTGGAAATTGCGATGGCGCAGCGCACGGATCGGCGTGGGCCAGCGGGTGGTAGACGCAGGATTCAAATAAACTCGCAGCCCTTTTGTGTCAGGGATTTCAGGACCCAGGTTCGGTCGTTTTCGCCCAGCGCAATCTGTTCCAGCTGCTTTTGCTCGGCGGCATGTTTGGCGTGGGCGCGATCATACACCTCGCAGACCTGGTCGAACGGCACGCAGAGCAAGCCGTCTTCATCACCGATCACCAGGTCGCCCGGCTCGATCACCATGCCGGCCAGGGCAATCGGCACATTGACCTCGCCCGGGCCGTCCTTGTAAGGGCCGCGATGGGTGATACCGGCCGCAAACACCGGGAACTCCCCGGCAGCAATGCTCGCGGCATCGCGAATCGCGCCGTTGATGATAATACCTGCCACGCCTTTCTTGATCGCATACGCCACCATCATTTCGCCGATCAGCGCGTTGCTCAGGTCGCCGCCGGCATCCACCACGATGACGTCGCCCGGCTGGGCGATATCCAGCGCGTGATGCAGCATCAGGTTGTCCCCTGGGCGCGCCTTGACGGTCAGCGCCGGCCCCACCAGCACGCCGGTGCGGTGCATCGGTTTCAAGCTCGCACCGCCGGCGGTCATGCGGTGCATCGAATCACTGATATTGGCGACGGGCACGCTGCGGTAGCGCTCGACCCACTCGGCGGCGACCTTGCGTTGTCTCTCGAGCACTCTGAATCCGATGGACATGGGGTATTCCTCTGCTGGTTTTTATGTTGTTTTGAAATGCCATTTCAAAATTAACATCATGATTTGCAACCAGCAAGGCTCAAGGCGGATTCAAAATCCAACACTCCGCACTGAAAAAAATCTTAAACCTGAATAACCGTTAGATTTTATTGGGTTTTCCCACTGATCCAAAGCCGGT
Source organism: Pseudomonas sp. 18.1.10 (assembly GCF_024655625.1). NCBI lineage: Bacteria > Pseudomonadati > Pseudomonadota > Gammaproteobacteria > Pseudomonadales > Pseudomonadaceae > Pseudomonas > Pseudomonas sp. 18.1.10. The sequence goes on along the minus strand of NZ_JANLGL010000051.1, from coordinate 27,667 downwards.
CAAAACAGCGTGGTTAAATTTATTTATTGCAACGCAGTTTCATTATGCTAGTTTTCAAGCACTGTTGAGCGCCGCAATGCGTCGCCAACTGCACACAGACAAGAAAACCAAGGTGCGCACAATGACCCGAACCCTCCTGCTGACCGGCCCGGAACTGACCGCCGACGCCATGGCCCACGCCGCTGCCCACGGCGTACGCATCGTCCCCACCACACCCTACGCACCCGCCGAAGAACTCACGGCGATCATTGCCCGCGAACAACCGGACGCGATCATCGTGCGCCAGGGCAAGCTGACCCGGGAGATGATAAATGCCTCGGCCGCACTGAAAATCATCGCCAAGCACGGCGTGGGCTACGACACCATCGACATCGCCGCGGCTGCCGAACGGCAGATCCCGGTGACCATCGCCCTCGGTGCCAATGCGCAATCGGTGGCCGAGCACGCCCTGGCGCTGATGTTCAGCGTGGCGCGCCAGACCGCCCTGCTCGATGCGCGCATGCGTGACGGGCATTGGGACAAAGCCACCTCGGTGGGCATCGAACTGTCCGGCAAGACCCTCGGCCTGGTCGGCCTGGGCGCCATCGGCCAGATCCTGATGGACCTGGTGGCCCCGCTGCGCATGACCATCAAGGTGTTTGATCCGTACCTGGCGGACATGCCGAATGTCGAGCGGGTCAACAGCGTGGATGAGCTGCTGGCCAGCTGCGATATCATCAGCCTGCATTGCCCGCTGACCGAGCAGAACCGCAACCTGTTTGGCGCGGCGCAGTTCAAGCGCATGCGCCCGGGCGCGATCCTCATCAACACCGCGCGCGGTGAACTGATCGACACCGAAGCGTTGGTCCATGCCTTGAGCACCGGGCAGATCGCCGGCGCGGGTCTCGACACGTTCAACCCCGAACCACCGCCGGCGGACTCGGCGCTGTGGGGCTTGCCGACACTGGTGGCGACGCCCCACGTCGGCGCCAACACCGCCGAAGCCCGTGACCGCGTAGGCCTGCTGGCGCTGCAACAAATCATCGATTTCTGGGACGGCACCGCGCCGCCGCCGCGTGCGGTGGTCAACCGCCATCTCTACGAACACTGACATCGCCCGCGTTGCAAGCGCGGGCCCATCACGCTTCTCCAAAAAAAACAAAACGGGAGAGAGTCATGTCCATCAGTTCTACCGACATCAGCGCCATCGAGCGCGCAACCATGCGCAAGGTGGCGTGGCGACTATTGCCGTTCCTGATCCTCTGCTACCTGCTGGCGATCATCGACCGCGGCAATATCGGCATGGCTTCGTTGCAGATGAACCAGGACCTGGGCCTGACCCCGGCGATCTTCGGCTTTGCCAGCAGCCTGTTTTTTGTCTCCTACTTCTTCGTGGAAGTGCCGAGCAACCTGGCCCTGCAACGCTTCGGCGCGCGGGTGTGGATTGCGCGGATCATGATTACCTGGGGCCTGATCTCCGCCGGCACGGCGTTTGTCACCGGCGCCAACTCGCTGTACGTGATGCGCTTTTTGCTGGGCGCGGCCGAGGCCGGCTTCTTCCCCGGCGTGCTGCTTTACCTCACGTACTGGCTGCCGGCGGCCTACCGTGGGCGCATGGTCGCGATCTTCATGGTGGCGATCCCCGGTGCCAACTTCATCGGCTCGCCGCTGTCCGGCCTGCTGTTGAGCATGGACGGCTGGTTCGGCATGCGCGGCTGGCACTGGCTGTTCATCATCGAAGGGATTCCTGCCGTACTGCTGGGCATCGCCTGTCTGTTCGTGCTGACGGATCGCCCCGAGCAAGCCAACTGGCTGAGCCACGAGCAACGCCACTGGCTCACCAGCCGCCTCGACGAAGAGCGCAGCCGCAAGACGGCCATCGGGCATATCTCGCTATGGAAACTGCTGCGCCACAAACACATCTGGGTACTGGCACTGATCTACTCCGGCGCCTCGGCGGCGGGCAGCACCATGAGCGTGTGGGCGCCGCAACTGCTCAAGACCTTTGGCCTGAGCAACCTGGAAATCGGCATGGTCAACGCCATCCCTTACGGGCTGGCCTCGATCCTGATGATCCTGTGGGGCCGCAGCTCCGACAAAACCGGCGAACGCCGCTGGCACACCGCGACCACCCTGCTGCTCATCACCGCAGGGTTACTGCTGGCGCTGGTGACGTCTTCGTTGGTGGCGACGGTGTGCATGTTGTCGATGGTGCTGATCGGTGCGTATTCGATGAAAGGACCGTTCTGGGCGCTGGTGTCCACTTGGCTGTCCTCCTCCACCGCTGCTGCCGGTTTGGCGGCTGTAGGCGCGATGGCCAACCTGATTGGTGGCGGGATCATGGTCAACGTGTACGGCACCATTCATCACGCCACCGGCAGTTATGCGCTGGCCCTGCTGCCACTGGCGGCGCTGTGTGCGGCGGGTGCGGTGATGGTGTTGTTGATGGGGCGCAAGCAGATGAAGGAAACCGTGGAGTTCAACAAAGCGGCCAGCGCCAGCTGACGGTGGGAGCTGGCTTGCCTGCGATGCAGGCACCTCGGTACATCAGGCACACCGAGTTGATGCCATCGCAGGCAAGCCAGCTCCCACAGGGGAATGCGCACGCTCCATCGATCAGGTCGGCTACTAGGCCGCCTCGCTTTGCTTTTGATTGTGATCTTGGGCGCCCCGTTAAACACGCTGGCCGGAATTCGGCATGGATTTGGGGGGTAAACCGGCAGGGATGCCGGTTTAGCCGCCGTAAGGGCGGAACCCTAAGCCGCCGTTACCCAAATAACGGATATGTACACCGACAAGCCGCCATCGCAGGCAAGCCAGCTCCCACCCTGGAGCGGTGTATAGCCAACAAAATCGCAGTCGCCTGGTAGGCCGTCTTCGCGAGCAAGCCCGCTCCCACAATGGGATCGCGCAATAACCCAGAACACCCAAGATTGCCCCCACCCGCCAATACCAGTATTTTGCAGCCTACCCCCAACAAGGAGCACCCCATGGTAAAAACCCGCCCACGCCCCGCAGTCACCGGGGTGGCTTCGGCCGATCGGGTGCTCACCGTGCTCACCGCCTTCAAGATGGGCGACACCGCCCTGGAACTGGCCGAGCTGGCCGCACGCACCGGGCTGGTCAAAAGCACCATCATGCGCCTGATGGTGTCGCTGGAAGACCACGGCCTTATCACCCGCCTGGCGGACGGTCGTTATCAACTGGCCACCGAAATCATGCGCCTGAACACCGTCTACCAGGACGGCCTCGACCTTGAACGCCACATCACCCCGCTGCTGCACCGCCTGACCCAGGAAACCGGCGAAACCGCCTCCTTTTATGTACGCCACGGCGCCTACCGCATGTGCCTGTACCGCGTGAACTCGCCCCACCACCTGCGCCTGCACCTGCAACCGGGCGACACCCGCCCCATGGACGGCGCCGCCGGGGCCGAAGCGTTGCGCACGCCCTACTCGCTGGCCGCGAAGATGATAAAACCGATCTTCTCCCACGGCGCCACCGACCCCCATGCCTCGTCCATGGCCCTGCCGATCTTCGGCCCCGGCGAAAACCTCATCGGCGCCCTTGTGCTGTCCGGCCCCGCCAGCCGCCTGACCGCCGAGCAAGCGCAGACCCTGCACCCATTGTTCCAGCAAGCTGCCGTCGAGCTGACCCGCAGCCTGGGTGGCGATGCCCTCGCCGATGACGCCGCCGCGCACGGCAAAAAATCCGTCTAAAGTCTCTAGCAGACGCGTGCAGCAGGTGGGTGCGATGCACATCGCACCCTGGGCGACATTTGGCCACACCGCATCATCGCAGCAACTGTAATAGTCTATTGCAGGACTCTAATGTACTAACTAGTTACTTATCTTGCTAAAATCGCGTCTTTGCCCTCTCACCTTCGAGCATTTATCGATATGAAACGAGCATCGCGCGCCGCTGGCGTCCCTAGATTCATCCTGCTGGGCCTGGGCGTTGTCATCGCCCTGCTCGGCGTGGCGCTGGCCGTTGGCGGCGTCAAACTGGCCAGCCTCGGTGGCTCGCTGTACTTCCTGATCGGCGGCCTGGCCATGGCCATTTCCGGCCTGCTGATCGCCTGCCGCAAGCCGGCCGGTGCGTGGTTGTTCGCCGCGTTCCTGGTCGGCACGGCCATCTGGGCGGTAGCGGATGTGGGCCTGGTGTTCTGGCCGCTGTTCTCGCGGGTGTTCATGTTCGCGGTGATCGGCATGGTGGTGGCCCTGGTCTACCCTTGGCTGGTCGGCCGCCCGGCACGCGCCGCCTATGGCGTGGCCGGCGTGCTGGCCGTCGGCGTGGTAGTGGCGGCGGGCAATATGTTTGTCGCCCACCCAAGCGTGGCGCCCACCGGTGCCGGCCCTGGCATCACCCCGGTGAACCCGGCCGATGCACAGAAAGACTGGGCACACTACGGCAACACCGAAGGTGGCAGCCGCTTCGCCGCGCTGGACCAGATCAACCGCGACACCGTCAACAAGCTGAAAGTGGCGTGGACCTACCACACCGGTGACGTTGCCATCAGCGACGGCAACGGCGCCGAAGACCAGCTGACGGCCCTGCAGATCGGCAACAAGGTGTTCATCTGCACCCCGCACAACAACCTGATCGCCCTCGACGCTGACACCGGCAAAGAGCTGTGGAAGAACGAAGTCAACGCCAAGTCGGCGGTGTGGCAGCGTTGCCGCGGCATGGCCTACTTCGACGCCACCGCGCCGATTGCCCAGCCGACCCAGCCCAACAGCTCGCCGATCATTGCCGCCAGCGTTCCTGCCGGTGCGCAGTGCCAGCGTCGTTTGCTGACCAACACCATCGATGCGCGCCTGATCGCCGTAGACGCCGACACCGGCAAGTTTTGCGAAGACTTCGGCACCCACGGCCAGGTGGACTTGAAAGCCGGCCTGGGTAACGTCCCGGACAGCTACTACCAACTGTCCTCCGCCCCGCTGATCGCCGGCACCACCGTGGTGGTTGGTGGCCGTGTCGCCGACAACGTGCAGACCGACATGCCCGGCGGCGTGATCCGTGGCTTCGACGTCATCACCGGGCACATGCGCTGGGCCTTCGACCCGGGCAACCCGGAAGACAAAAACGCTCCGGCCGACGGCAGCACCTACGTGCGCAGCACGCCGAACAGCTGGGCGCCGATGTCCTACGACCCGCTGATGAACACCCTGTTCCTGCCGATGGGCAGCTCGTCCACCGACATCTACGGGGTTGAACGCACGCAGTTGAACCACAAATACGGCGCTTCCGTGCTGGCGCTGGACGCCTCCACCGGTGCGGAAAAGTGGGTGTACCAGACCGTCCACAATGACCTCTGGGACTTCGACCTGCCGATGCAGCCGAGCCTGATCGACTTCACCGCGCCGGGCACCGACAAAGCCGTGCCTGCCGTCGTGATCGGCACCAAGGCCGGGCAGATCTACGTGCTCGACCGCGCCACCGGCAAGCCGCTGACCGACGTGCAGGAAGTGCCGGTCAAGGCCGCCAACATCCCCAACGAGCCGTACTCGCCGACCCAGCCGAAATCCCTCGGCATGCCGCAGATCGGTGCGCAAACCCTGACCGAATCGGACATGTGGGGCGCCACGCCGTACGACCAGTTGCTGTGCCGCATCGACTTCAAGGGCATGCGCTACGACGGCCTGTACACCGCGCCGGGCACCGATAAATCCCTGAGCTTCCCGGGCTCCCTGGGCGGCATGAACTGGGGCAGCCTTTCCACCGACCCGGTGCATGGCTTTATCTTCGTCAACGACATGCGCCTGGGCCTGTGGATCCAGATGGTGCCGTCGCAGAACAAGGCACAGTCCGCGTCCGGTGGCGAAGCACTGAACACCGGCATGGGCGCCGTACCGCTCAAGGGCACGCCGTATGCGGTGAACAAAAACCGCTTCCTCTCGGTGGCCGGCATTCCGTGCCAGGCGCCGCCGTTCGGCACCCTGACCGCCATCGACATGAAGACGCAGAAAGTCGCCTGGCAAGTGCCGGTGGGCACCGTTGAAGACACCGGCCCACTGGGGATCCGCATGCACCTGCCGATCAAGATCGGCCTGCCGACCCTCGGCGGCACGCTGTCCACCCAGGGCGGCCTGATCTTTATCGCCGGCACCCAGGACTTCTACCTGCGCGCCTTCAACAGCGCCAACGGTGATGAAATCTGGAAAGCCCGCCTGCCCGTGGGCAGCCAGGGTGGCCCGATGACCTACGTGTCGCCGAAAACCGGCAAGCAGTACGTGGTCATCACCGCGGGCGGCGCACGCCAGTCCACTGACCGTGGCGACTACGTGATCGCCTACGCCCTGCCTTAACCCCTCGATCCAGCGCGGTGCCCCCCGCACCGCGCTGTTTGTTTTGGAAAATTCGCATGACCCCCACTTCTCACATCCCCTTCGGGCGCCTGTTGCTGGGCGTTGCCCTGAGCGCCGCCCTGCCCGTGCAAGCCGATGACAGCACCTTGACCGGCGACTGGGGCGGCCTGCGCCGTGAGCTGGAAGACACCGGTATCCGCTTCACCGGCGACTACAGCGGCGAGACCGCCTACAACGCCCACGGCGGCCAGCACCGCTCGGCGCGCTACTCGCAAAACCTCAAGCTTGGCGTGCAGTTCGACCTGGGCAAGTTGTATGGCTTCAACCATGGCGACCGCATCCAGCTCACCATTAACGACCGACGCGGCAACAGCGCCTCCGAAGACCTGGTGGGCAACCGCCTGCCGATCCAGGAAAACTACGGCGGCCTGTACACCCGCCTCACCGAGCTGAGCTACGAGCGCACCCTGTTTACCCCGGCGCTGAACGTCAAGCTGGGTTACATGGCCATGGGCAACGACCTCGGCGGCCTCGACAGCGGCATCCTGTGCAACTTCATGAACGCCGGTTTCTGCGGCCACCCGCTGAACATGTCCGGTGGCAGCGGCTGGACCAACTACCCGAATGCGCGCCTCGGTGCGCGGGTCAAATACGACTTCGCGCCCAACTGGCAGTTGCGCGTGGCGGCGTTCAACGTCGACCCGGAAAGCAACGGCAATTCCAGCCGCGCCTGGCATTTGACCCCCAAGCACACCACCGGCACCGTGGTGCCCATCGAGTTGGTCTACAAACAGGCGGGCCGCCTGCCGGGTGAATACAAGCTGGGCTATTACTACGACAGCTCCGACGTCAAACGCATCGGCAGCAGCCAGGAAGTCAGCGGGCGCAGCGGCCATTACCTGCTCATCGACCAAGCCGTGTGGGCATCGGACACCTCCGCCGGCCGCGTGCTGCACGCCTTCGGCCAATACTCGGCGGCCAGCACCGCCGCCTCGCCGTTCACCAAGTGGTACGGCGCGGGCGTGGTGCTGTACAAACCGTTTGACGGCCGCCCGCGCGACACCGTCGCCCTCGGTTACGGCCGCGCGGTGCCGAACCTACGCAGCCGCGATGTGCAGGAGCTGGCGGCGTTCAACGCCGGCAACGACTACCCCAACCTGAACAACGCCGAGCAGTTGATCGAACTCAGCTACGGCTACCAGGCCACGCCCTGGCTGACCTTGCGCCCGGATGTGCAATACATCATCGAGCCCGGGGCGTTTGCCGGTGACAACATCGACAACGCGCTGGTCCTTGGCTTGCAGGTCAAAGCGAGCTTCTAACCCGTGGGGTGCAGGCTCAGTAGTAAATGACCTGCACCACCACCACCGCTTCGAACGCACCGACCTGCGGATCGCCCAGCGATACCACCGTCGCGCTGAACGGCACGTCGATATGGCTGACACTGGCGGCAAACGTCGCCAATGGAAACGGCTCGTTGATCGGCACCAGCGCGTTGTGGGCATCACGCACCTGGATGCCAAACTGGCTGTCGGCCGCCGGCAGGACGGTGTACTGGCCCTGCTGGTTGGCCGTCACCAGGGTGGCGCCGATGTTGATCGCGCTGCTGCACTTTTTCTCCAACGCCAGGCTGAAGGGTTTGGTCGGACTGACCGGTGACAACCCGGTGGCCGTTTTCTGGATCACCCCGAAGTCGACAATGCCAGGTTCCGGCGTCACGGTGACATCCACCGTGCAGGCCGTGCCGACAATGTTCTGCAAGCCGCTGAGCTTGAAGCGGAAGTTGTTGGACGGGTTACTCATGCCACCATTCAGGCCGTACTGGCCGTCAAACTGGAACACGTCATACGTATCCTGGGACGGGCGCTGCAACGGCAGCAGCCCGCGCTTGCGGATCACCACCTGGAACGCAATGTTCGGCGTGGCCAGGGAGCACGGTAACATCTCCGCGTTGTTGGTCGCCGCCGGGCAGCCCCGGGACACAAACCCGGTGTTCACGCCCTGGGTCGGATCGGAACTCCAATCGCCATCCCACGCCGTCACCTGGCGGTACACCAGGCCGAACTCGATGCCCCAGGCCGTGGCGTTGAGGCCCGCCGGGTTGCCGTAGAAATAGATCGGATCGTCTTCGTTGTAGTGAATGTCCCGCAGCTTCCAGCAATTGGCCGGCACCACGTGGGTCTTCGAACGCCAGATGATCGTGCCGTCGGGCACCGTATCCGGCACCGACACCGGGCCGATGTATTCGCTGAGAAAATCGCCATCGGTCTGCGACTTGCACACCAGCGCCCACGACGCCGTGGAAAACCCCAGCATCAGCACGGCCATACCCACCTTGAGCAGCGCCTTGATGCTCACGGTGCCACAGCCTTGCACGCCCCGGCCGCGCAGTGGAACAAGGTATCGGTCTGGCCGCCGAAATCATTCATGTTCGACACCCGCAATTCACTGAACGTGAGGCTGCTCAACGGCAAGCGTGCGCCGCTGTGGGGGGCGATCATGATCGTCTCCACGGGTATTTTTTCCTGCTGCGGCCCGGCGAGCAGGCCGACCACGGTGATGTGGAACGGCGTCGGGTTGTCGACCAGCAGCTGCTTGCCGACGCTGTCGATTGTCAGGTTCAGGCCCTGGGCCAGGTCGGCCCCGCGTTCGCGCTTGACCGACGCCGGGCGGTAGAACAGCTTGATCTTCGATTGCAGCGCAATCTGCATCGCATTGACCGCTTCGCTCTTGGGCGGGATCTCGCGGATGTTGAGGTAGAACACCGACTCGCGGTCCTTGGGCAGCGAGGTCTCCGGCAGCTTGACGATGCGCAGCATGCTGCTTTCATTCGGTTCGATGCGCTGCAACGGCGGCAGCACCATAAACGGCGCGCTGATCTTTTTACCGTTGGCGTCCTCGATCCACGACTGCACCACAAACGGCAGTTGCAGGTTCTTGTTGCTCACGGTGACGCTGACCGAGGTCGCGCTTTCTTCAAAAATGACCCGGGTGCGGTCGGGCACTACGGCGGCATTGGCCACCAACGGCACACAGACCAGCGCCAGGCGGGCCAAACGGGTAAACATCAATCGAGACATCAGGGTGCTCCAATCAGAGAGAAAGTGGCGTCACAAACAGCGCACAGGCGTGGCGACGTTGGTGACGACGTCTTCGTCGGGTAATACCGCCAGCGCGCAGGTCTGGCTGTCATCCCAGCGCGCCACCAGTTCGGCGCCGGTCTTGGCGCCCAGCAAATAGGTGATGCCCGCCTCCCCGACGATGCCCACTTCCTTATGGTTGTGTTTGTCCTGGACCGAGGCGCCAAAAGGCACCGGCTGGCCGTTTTGCTGGATCAACTCGACATAGGCGTTGTGGCCCTGGGCGGCGGCAAAACTGACGTAGCCGATAGCGCCCTCGGTCAATGCCAGGCGCTGGATCGGGTTGGACACTTCGGTCTTCAGCGGCAGTTTTTCCAGGTTGACCCGCGCCTCATAGGCCTGGAACGACGGCAGGCCGTCCATCACCGTGTAGCCCCGGCTGTTGGTGCGCGCCTGGCCGGTGAAGGTCACGTCCGGCACGCCTTCGGTGGACACCAGCAAGCGCGTGTCGCCGTTCGAGCCGTTGCCGTGGGCGGTCACGCCATGACGGGTCAGCACCAGCGAGCTGTCGAGTTCGCCGGTGAGCGAGCGATAGGTGCTGCCATCGGTGGTGGCCGAGGCATTCGCGCGGTAGGTCGAGGCGCGCTGGCCGACGTAGGCGTTGACGTATTTGTTGTCGCCCACCCCGCCATACACTTGGTAGTTCATGCCCTCGCCGTCGTCGTGGCTGAAGCCGACACTGGCCGACGACGCCCCCGACGTGCTGCGCTGCAGGTTGGTGGACATCATCGAGCGGCCGCCCAGGGGAATGCTCACGCCGAGGTAGAGCTGCGAGTCGCTGTTCTGCGCATTGCGCGTCTGGTAGGCCGACAGGTTGAGGTTGACGTTCTTCACGTTGCCCAGGGTGAAACTGCGCGCCAGCGTCAGGCCGAAACGGTCCGAGGGCGCGGCGTCCCAAAACGTCGAGTGATCGAACGACAGGCTGGTCGACAGCCACGAAAACCGCTTGGCGAGCATCACCGAGTAACGCTGCTTGCCCGAGTTCAGGCCATAGGATTCGGGGTCGCCGACAAACTGCGAAAAGTTGGTGAAGGTGCGGTCGGAAAAGCGATAGCCGAGGAAGCGCAGGTCGGTGCCGATGGTGTCGAAATGCTTGGAATAGTTGATGCGGTAGGAGTTGCCCACCGCCGTCTCGCCGGTCCAGCGCAACTTGGCGCGCGAGCTGGTGACGTCGGCCGACACCGCGCCGAACACGCCCAGGTCCCTGCCGATACCCACGGCGTGGGACAGGTAATCCGGCGCGGTCAACACGCCGCCGTACGCCGTCCAATCCCGCGACAAACCGTAGGCCAACTCGCCGGCGACAAAACCCGGTTCGGTGCCGCCACGCCCCGTCAGCCGAGGCTGGCCCGCCGACAGCTTGTAGCGCAACTCGCCTTCGCGGGACAGGAACGGCACCGCCGCCGTGGTCACGGTGAAGGTCTGTTCGGTGCCGTCTTCTTCGCGCACCTTCACGTCCAGCGTGCCTTGCACACTGCTGTTGATGTCCTGCAGGCTGAACGCGCCCGGCGTCACGGTGGTCGAGTACAACACGCGGCCCTGTTGCGACACCGTCACCGTGGCGTTGGTGCGGGCCAGGCCGCTGATGAGCGGCGCATAGCCGCGCAGGTTCGGCGGCAACATGCGGTCGTCACTGCTCAGGCTCGCGCCGCGCAGGGCGAAGGTGTCGAACACATCGGAGTTCAGGTAGTCCTCGCCCACCGACAGTTTCGAACGGATCGACGGCAGCGCCCGGTAGGCATACAGGCGGTTCAATTGGAACGCCTTGTCGTTGACCTGGCCGCCTTCGTTGCCGCTGGTTTGCTGGGCTTGATAGTCGGCGCGCAGCCGCCACGCGTCGACGTTGACGCCGGCGGTGCCGTAGCTTTGCAGCGTGGTGGAATCACCGGCCGCCGCCGCGCCCGACGTCTCGCGGCGGTTGGCGATCACCCGGTAATCGAGCAGCGCGCCATCCAGGCCTTCGCTCCAGGCGGCGGGCGGAATGTAGTTAGGGTCGTCATATTCGAATGACGCCTGGGGCAGGCTGATGAGCAACCGGCCGAGGTTCTGCGCGTAGTTGACGCTGGCGTTGTCGATGCCGCTCAGGTCAACACAGTGGCCCTCGGCAAGGCGTGGCAGCGCACTGAACACGTCGGGCTTGAGACCGAAGGTCGCCACCAGTTCTTCGGGCAGGCAGGCATAACTTTGCTGCGGCTGGCTGCCACTTTTAAATTCGATGGAACGGGTACCGAAATAACGTTGGTTGACTACAACATCCAATAAGTAACTGCCGGGCACGGTGTAGTGCGCATGGGTAAATTGCCCGAGGCTGACACCGTCGTTACCGTCGATATTCAAAAACTCTGTATTGAACTCCAACGCTTCGCTATTACGCGCACAGCAGAGAAATACGCAAGACACCAGGAGTTTGCGGCAGCACACGGGAGTGACCCTTTTGGCAGTACTGTGACAGGTAATAAAAAAGGGGCTCGCGCCCCTTTTTTACAACAACGCATAAAGCACTATCAGTTGTAGGCAACAGTGAAGTTGGCAACGCTGTCTGCTTCACCGGTGGTCACCGATGCCGCGGTGGCTTCATACATCGCAGCGAAAGTGACGGTGTTGTTGCCGTCTTGCAGCACGACTGGGGCGACTTGTTCAGTGCCGTTGTCGAGCATTTCACCGGCACTGGCTTGCAGGCGGATACCGACGTTTTGTGCCAGACCGGTGGTGGCGAACAGGCCTGGAACCACTGGATCCTGCACGCCGCTGAAGGTAAAGCGCGCGTTTTTCTGGGTGGCGGTGTCGCACTCGGTGAGGATGATGTCGAACTTGGTCGGCGTCGAACGATCACCGATCGCACGGAACTGGTTCGATGGCACTTGGCCCAGGGACACGGTCTGGTCCAAAGAGTTGGCGTCAATCCCGCAAGCGCCGGAAACGATTTCCCCGATGAAACGCACGGTACCCGGGTTACCCGTACCCGGCGTCGCGGCGTTGGCGAAGGAAGCAAGACCCATAACAACAGTAGCGGCAGTAACAGCGACAAGCTTTTTCATGAGTACAACTCTTAGGTAATTAATTAGTTGCCCTGAAGCCGCTTGCGTCCAACCAAGCATTACCGACACTTAACAAGATCCCCCCCGAAGAACAGCATCCATCCGTTAAAACAGTTCAAGTCTTTTACTTGAATGTTTTTGCTGTTCAGTCAGTCTAAGCGTCGTTATCGGTGTTGCTGGTTGATACGTTCAAGTGCTTCTAGTGCGGGACAAATAATGGGCTGTACGCATAACTGCAAATGTAATCCCGTTCCGTTCGACGTGTAGGAATTTTCCTCACGGCATTGAACAGATCGCCTCCATCACCCGGTAGCCATCCACCGGTGCGGTCTGGCTGATGTCCAATTCAAACGTGCAACGCTGCGCGGCCTTGTCGCCCCACTTCATGTTGAACACCTTGCTCTCGCCCACCGCCATCAACACCTGCCCGGCCTGCCCGACCACGCCGGCACTGATGCCTTTGGCGTCGAGCACCGAGGTGCCGAACGGCGGCAAACCACCGTCCTGGAGACGCACATTGAGCACGACTTTTTCCGAACGGCTGGCGGCAAACGTGGCCTTGACCACCGCGCCGCGACGCGGCACCACATTGGTCACGCCGTCTTCGATGTCGACGTCGGTGGCCAGCTCGCCGGTATCCAGCGCCACGCGGTTCTTGCGATAGGGCATGACGTACGGCACCAGGGCGTAGCCCTGCTTGTTGGTCAGGGTGCCGGGGGCGTTGAGCACGCCGACGTTGGGCGTGTCCTTGATTTCCACCAGGGCCACGGTCTCGCCCAGGGTCTGGCCGAACTCCACGCCATCGCCGTGGGCCAGCACCGAGCCGGCGGCGCTTACCGAAGTCTGCCGGTAGCCGCTGCCGACGCTGACACCGACGCCCAACTGGGCGAACGGCGCGCGGTAACCGAGCAAGGCCGAGCCGTTGTTGCCGGCGTTGTCCGAGCGGTTGGCGTTGACGTTGTAGGTGACCTCGCCATCACGCCCGCTGAGGCCGGCGCGCTGGTCGAGGCTGCCGTCGGTGTTGCGGGTGACGGCATAGGTGCCGGTGCTGCGGGTCTGGCCGAGGGGCATGGACACGGTAAACACCACCTGATTGCTCTGGCCGTAAGTGTCGGTGAGGGTTTTGCTCGCGTACACGCCATAGGTCACGCCTTTGAACTGGGTGTTGAAACCGACCTGCATCTGCTTGTCCTGGCGCGACGAGCCCCAGTAGTTCTGCTGGCTCATGTTCAGGTAGAACGAGCCGTAGCGGTCCAAGGCCTGGTTGACGTTGGCCTCGACTTTGCTGCGCCGGGACAGGTTGTAGTAATCGTCCGGCTCTTGCAGGCGCACGGCCTCGTCGAAGTCGCGATAGCCTTCGGTGGAGTAGCGATAACCGGCGAAACGCACCGAGGTGCCGCTCTCGAACGCCTTGCCGTAACGCACGCTGACGCTCTGGCCCTTCTGGTTGCCCTGGGCCTGCGGCACATCCGTCTGCGCGCCGGTGACGTCCAGCGACACCGCGCCCAGGCTGCCGAGGCTCTTGCCCATGCCCACCACGCCGGCGCGATAGAAATCCGCGCCGAGCAGGCCGCCATACAGCGTCAGGTCGAACGGCAAGCCGTAGGCCAGCGACGCCTGGGCAAACGCCGGACGCTGCCCGCCGTCCACCGCGTTGTATTCGCCGACGGTCATGCTGTAGCGCCAGGTCTTTTCCCGCAGCATATTGCCCAGGGTCGCGTACGGCTGGGTGAAGCGCCGCTCGCGGCCGTCGGCCTCGGTGATGACGATCTCCAGGTCGCCGCTGCCCGACGCGGCGTTGAGGTCGTTGATCTCGAACGCGCCCGGCGCCACGTAGGTGGTGTACAACGAATAGCCGTTCTGGCGCACTTCGACCTTGGCCTGGGTTTCCGCGATGCCGCGGATGATCGGCGCGTAGCCCTGCATCGAGTCCGGCAACATGCCCATGTCCGAGGCCAGCTGCACGCCGCGAAACGGAACGCTGTCGAACACATCGCCCGGGGTAAAGCTTTCGCCGACGGTGAGCGTGCCCTTGAGGGCTGTCACGTCGCGCTGCGCGTAGGTGTTGCTGCGCTGCCAATCGCGCCTGCCCTCTTCGTCCTGGAGAAACGAAGTGCTGCTGCGAAAACGCCAGTCGCCGAGGTTGAAACCACCGTTGGCGTACAGGTTGTACTGGCTGGTGCTGCCCCGCGCATCGGACTGGGTCTGCGATGCCGAGAACTGGTAGTTGAGCATGCTCGCGTTGATCCCCCGGTCCCAGTCTTGCGGTGCCACATAACCGGCCGCGTCACGGCGCAAGGCGATCTGCGGCACGCTGATATCGAGGGCCAGGTAATGGGCGTCGAAGCTCACCGAGGCGCCGTCCACCAGGGTCGCCAGGTCGACGCATTCCGGCAGGGCGTCGCCCGCCACCTGGAACGCTTCGAGCTTCACCCCCAGCTCGGTGAGGAACGCCGGCGACAGGCACGCGCGCACCTCACCGCTCTGCGCATCCTTGGCGAAGGTCATGTCGCGCCGATCAAAAAAGCTCTGGTTCAGGCGAATGAGCACCGGGTAGGTGCCGGGGCCGATGCTGCCGCTGTTGGCAATCGCGTCCAGGTCCAGGTTCGGCCCGGCACCGGTGCCGCCAAATGACTGCATGAAGCTGGCGTCAAACTTCATCGGTTCATCGGCGTACGCCGCCGTGCCCATCAACGCCGCCAAAATGGCAGCGGACAAACGCAGCGGGGCAAAATGCCCGGACGGGCAGTCAAGGTTCAGGGCATCGATTCGCATGACAATACTCAATACGCTGCCGCCACGTTGCAGGGGCAACGCGGGGGCTCGTTCGCGAGGAAAAGGGCTGGGGTATCAGGGCGCGCTGTTCAGGGAGACTTTTGCAGGCTCGCTGTAACCGCCGTAGTCGTTGATGGCGGAGAACATCACGTCGCCAGTGCGGCCGTTGAAACCGGGCAGCGCATAACGCTGACTGCTCATCGGGGCGACCATCTTCGGCTCTTCGACTTCGACGGTTTGCGCCGCCGCGATCACCTTCACGCCAATGAAGGACACGTGAAACGCCGAAGGGTTGTTCACCACCAACACGCTGTTGCCCTGCTCCTGCACCAGGCTCCAGCGCAGTTGCGGCAGCGCATCCAGCGGGTTGCCCTGGAGGCCGGCCGGGCGATAGAACAACTTGATGCGGGTGCGCATGGCGATCTTCAGGGTGTTCTCCCCCGCCTTGCCGGCCACCGGGATTTCCTGGGCGTTGAAATAAAACACCGACTCGCGATCTTCGGGCAATGCACCGGGGACCTTCTGGATGCGCACCATCTGCTCTTTGCGCGGGTCCAGGCGAAACAGCGGCGGCGTGGCCACGAAGGGGGTGGCGGTGCTGTTGTCGTCGGCCTCGGTGTTGATCCAGGTCTGCACCGCATAGGGTTGCGCCGTGGTGTTGCCAACGCTGATGGACGCATCACGCTTGCTGCCGTCGAACACGATGCGCGTGCCGCCGAGCATCACACCGGCCTGGCTGGCAACGCTGAGCAGCGCACTGCCCAGCAAGATGGCCAACACCGCTGTGGTTTTGAAAGGGGTCGCAGAACGTTTCATCTCGATCATCCTCTTGGCGCCCCAACCCGCCAGGGCTGGGGCGTGGCACAAGGTTTACTGGTAGTCGACGGTGAACGCGGCCTTGGCGTTGGCCGGACCTGCAGTCGCGGCGCCGGTGGCGATGTAGTTGGCGGTGAAGCGCAGCGGTTGGGTCAGGTCCAGGTACGGCGAGGACTCCAGGCCCAGTTGCACGTCCTTGCCGGTGGCGTCCTTGATCTGCACGGCAACGTTGGTGGCAACACCCGCGTCAGGCGTCAGGCCGATCCACTGGCCGCTGGCACCGGCGTTGCCGCTGAGGGACAGGAACTTGACCACGGCTTTCTTGCCGGTGACGCTGCAACCCGGTGCCGTGGTGTCGATGGTCAGGGTGAAGGCACCGCCGCCGCCCACTTGGCCTGCCGAGGCCAGGGAGGTGGCTGGCACGCTGCCAAGGCTCACATCACCGGCGCCGGCCGCGCCGTTGAGGTCGGAAACCACCACCGGGCAGGTGTTGTCGGTGACGCTGCCGATAAAGTTGATTTCGCCGTCTGCCGCCACGGCAGCTTGCGATGCGCCTGCCAGAACCAGGGCCAGGGTCAAACCTTTGAGAGCAAACTTTTTCATGATCACATCCACAGTAAAAGAGAAGTGTCTGTAAGCCATGTTCAGGCCTTCAGACGGATCGACGTGGCAACCCGGCTGCGGGGTAGCGCGTTTCGTCTGGGGTCATTATCGAAAGGCAAGAGGTAAGCTTCTGTAGGAAACGTCGCTGTGCACGTAGGACATTTCCTACGAATACAGCGTCCCATGCCGCCATGAACGACAACGCCACAGGGCTGTGGCGTTGGAGGTAAAACGTGGAAACAGTCCGGCTCACTCAGCGATAGGTCACCGAAAAACTCGCATAGCCATTGGCCGAGCCCGGCTCGGGCGTCGGCCCGTCGCCGGTCTGGATATAGCGCGCCTTGAGCGGCACCGAGGTGGTGCCGCTGACGATGCGGTTGAGGCGCACCGGCTGCCCCAGGTTCATTGGCCTGTCGTCGGCGCTGAGTACCTGGATGGCCACGCCCTGGGCGGTGGAGTCGCTCGACAGGCTGAGGATGCCGTTGG
This sequence comes from Pseudomonas sp. 18.1.10, assembly GCF_024655625.1. Lineage (NCBI taxonomy): Bacteria > Pseudomonadati > Pseudomonadota > Gammaproteobacteria > Pseudomonadales > Pseudomonadaceae > Pseudomonas > Pseudomonas sp. 18.1.10. The sequence continues at coordinate 10,522 of NZ_JANLGL010000051.1, read as the reverse complement.
CCGCATCGATGATGTTGGACGTCTTGTTGCCGTCGATCTGGATGTTGGCGAAGTTGCCGTTGAAAAAACCGCCGGCGTTGTTCGGGTAGTTGCTGCCTGCGGTGCACGAGTTGAGGGTGATGGCGAACGACGTGGCCGGCGTGGTGGAGTTTTTGCCGTTGAACACGCGCTTTTCCCAGGTGCCCATCGGTACGTCGATCTGGTTGCCGGGCGCGGCGGGCATCGAACAACCGGCCACAGTGACGGTGGCCCTGAAGGTCAGGTCGAACATCGCGCCCATGTTCGAGGAGCCGCTGGCAACCAGTTGGTTGATGCTGTGGGTGCCGGCGGCAATGTCGCCGGTCTTGACCAGGGCGAAGCGAAACATCGCCGAGGGCATGCTCGCCCAGGTGCCGGAGTTGTAGGTCAGGTTGACCGGGATAAAGCGGCTGGGGTTGTCGGCCGGGCCACGCCAGGCGGCGGCGAAGCCGGTCATGTAGATGGCCAGGCCGATGCCCGGGACGTCGGTCTGCAACAACGAACCGGCCGGCACACTGAGCGTATCCACGCGCATATCCGGCGCGCGCGGGCCGATCAACGTGGTGTTGTAGAACGCCGAAATGCCGCACTGGAGCGTGTCGCCAAAGTTGATCGCACGGATCGGCGAAGGGTTGTTCAACGTGGTGCCGACGGGCACGTCGCGCGGGGCGAACACCGTGCCCATGTTGAACGCCAGCGGCTTGACCGTGGTGCTGCCCGAGGTCCAACGGCAATCGGCCAGTGCCGGTACCGCCGCCAGCAACAGCGCCGATGCACCCACGCCCCTGGCAAGTCTTGATCTGAGATTCATGATTGCAGTCCTCGTAAAGTGCCGTAGCCGACTCAGCGATAGGTCACTGAAAAGCTCGCATAGCCATTGGCAGAGCCCGGCATCGGCGTCGCGCCGTCGGCTGTCTGGATGTAGCGCGCCTTGAGCGGCACCGTGGTCGTGCCGTTGACGATACGGCTGAGGCGTACGGGCTGCCCCAGGTTCATCGGTGAGTCGTCGGCGTTCAGCACCTGGATGGCCACGCCTTGGGCGGTGGAATCGCTCGATAGACTAAGGATGCCGTTGGCCGCATCGAGGATGCTGGAGGTCTTGTTGCCATCGATCTGGATGTTGGCGTAGTTGCCGGTAAAGTAGCCGCCGGGGTTGGTGGGATAGTTGCTCCCGGCAATGCACGCATTGAGGGTGATGGCGAACGGTTGCGCCGGCGTGGTGGAGTGCTTGCCGTTGAACACGCGCTTTTCCCAGGTGCCCATCGGCACGTCGATTTGATTGCCCGGCGCAGCCGGCATCGAACAGCCGGCCACGGTGATGGTGGCGGCAAAGGTCAGGTCGAACATGGGACCCATATCCGACGTACCGGAAGCGACCAACTGGTTGATGCTGTGGCTGCCGGGCGCGATCTCGCCGGTCTTGACCAGGGCGTAGCGAAACTGGAGGTTGGGCATCGTCACCGGCGTGGGGTTGTCGTAGGTGAGCGTGACCGGGATAAACCGGTTGGGGTTGTCTGCCGGCGCATTCCATTGCGGTGTAAAACCGGTCATGTAGATGGCCAGGCCCACCCCGGGCACGTTGGTCTGCAGCAACGCATTGCCGGGGATCGTCATGTAGTCAACCGGCGTACTGACCGCCAGCGGGCCGATCAGCGTGGCGGTGTAGAACGACGGCGCACTGCACCTGAGGGTGTCACCAAAGTTGATGACCTGGGCCGGCACCGGATGATTGTTCAACGTACTGCCTGCGGGGATGTCGCGCGGTGCGAAGAAGGTGCCGGCGTTGAACATCAGCGGCTTGACCGCGTTGTTGCCCGAGGCCCAGCTGCAATCGGCCATCGCCGGTGCCGCCGCGAGCAACAAAGCGCAGGCAAGTGAGGGTCTGAAAATCATGATTGAAGCCCTGGTAAAAGCGACTGCAGGCAGGAGTGGCCGTCAGCCTGGCAGATGAGCGGGATCGGGCACGAAGGCCGAATGAAGGGTGATTATCGAGAATCGACATCACCTTACCCGTAGCTCATTTCCTACCGACATGTAGGAAATTTCCTCAGCTAGATCACCGCCTGCTGGTACTCCCGTGGCGTACAACCAAACTCCCGACGAAACACCGTGTGCAGGTACTGCGCCGATTTGAAACCACAGGCCTGGGCAATGTCGGCAATCGCCTGATCGCGGTTTTCCAGGCCCTTGGCCGCAGCGGCGAGTTTGAAGCGCAAGATCTCGTCATGCACGCTGCAGCCGCGCACCTGGCGAAAGTGCGACTCCAGCGATGAGCGCGAGATGCCCACGTACGCTGCCACCTGGGCGGTCTTGATGCCCTGGCAGGCGTATTGGCGGATAAACAGCAACGCCTGCATCACATAGGGATCGCCCAAGGGTTGATGCAGGCTGGAGGCTTGCACGTTGATCGCATCCGGCGGCACCAGGATCTGCTCCCCCGCGCACGGCTTGCCGTGCAGCATCTGGTGCAACAGCGCGGCGGCGGTGCGGCCCATGGTCTCGGTGCCCTGGATCACCGAACTGAGTGGCACCCGCGTGAGGGTGCGGGTCAGCGGGTCGTTGTCGATGCCGATCAACGCCACCTCTTCCGGCACCGCAATGCCGGCGGTGAGGCAGGCTTGCAAGAGCTGCCGGGCGCGGGCGTCGGTGACGGCGATGATGCCGATGGGTTTGGGCAGGCTGTGCAGCCAGGCGATCTGTTGCTCGACGGCGCTGTCCCATAGCGGCGCGCTGGTGCCCAGGCCGCGATAGACCTCAACGTGCAAGCCATCGCGTTGCAGCAGGCGGCGAAAGGCTTTCTCGCGCTCCTGGGCCCAGCGGTTGGCCTGGGCCTCGGGCAGGCTGAAACAGGCAAAACGCGTGAGCCCGGCTTCGATCAGGTGCTCATAGGCCAACTTCATCAAGGCATGGTTATCGGTCGCGACGTAGGGAATGCCCTTGGGATAGGCGCGAACATCGGCGTAGGACCCGCCCACCGCCACCACCGGCACCTTGATCCCGGCCAGCGCCTCGCCGATCAGCGGGTCATCGAAGTCGGCAATGATGCCGTCGCCCTGCCAGCGCTCGATGCCCTTGAGGCGGCACAGGAAGTCTTCTTCAAGGAACAAGTCCCAGGACGCGCGGGTGCTGCTCAGGTAATTGCCGATGCCGGCGATGATGCCGCGGTCGTAGATCTTGCTGCCGTTGAACAGCAAGGCAATGCGGTGCACGGGCGGTAGGGTTTTCATTGTTTTTGTCCTGGGGCCGGTCGTCACAGACTAGCCGCCGCCACGCAAAATCGCACCACCCGTTGGTGATTTTCATAATCGCCAGCCCCAACGCCGTTGCTAGTATCGAGACACCGCCAAGAACAATAAGGAAAACGCCATGCCGTACTTCCCCGGTGTCGAGAAGGTCCGCTTCGAAGGCCCCAGCAGCGACAGTCCCCTCGCCTTTCGTCACTACGACGCGAACAAGCTGATCCTCGGCAAACCCATGCGCGAACACCTGCGCATGGCCGCCTGTTATTGGCACACGTTCGTCTGGCCGGGGGCGGACATGTTTGGTGTCGGCACCTTCAAGCGCCCGTGGCAGCGCAGCGGCGACCCGATGGAACTGGCCATCGGCAAGGCCGAGGCGGCGTTTGAGTTCTTCGCCAAACTGGGTATCGACTACTACAGCTTCCACGACACCGATGTGGCCCCCGAAGGAAGCTCCTTGAAGGAGTACCGCAACCACTTTGCACAGATGGTCGATCACCTCGAACGCCATCAGGAACAGACCGGCATCCAGCTCCTATGGGGCACCGCCAATTGCTTCAGCAACCCGCGTTTTGCCGCCGGCGCCGCCAGCAACCCGGACCCGGAAGTGTTCGCCGTGGCCGCCGCCCAGGTGTACAGCGCGATGAATGCGACGCTGCGGCTCAAGGGCGCCAACTATGTGCTGTGGGGCGGTCGTGAAGGCTATGAAACCCTGCTCAACACCGACCTCAAGCGCGAGCGCGAACAGCTGGGGCGCTTTATGCGCATGGTGGTGGAGCACAAGCACAAGATCGGCTTCAAGGGCGACCTGCTGATCGAGCCCAAGCCCCAGGAGCCGACCAAGCACCAATACGATTACGACAGCGCCACGGTGTTCGGCTTCCTGCACGAGTACGGGCTGGAACAGGAGATCAAGGTGAATATCGAGGCCAACCACGCGACGTTGGCCGGGCACAGTTTTCACCATGAGATCGCCACGGCGGTGTCCCTGGGGATCTTCGGCAGCATCGACGCCAACCGTGGCGACCCGCAAAACGGCTGGGACACCGACCAGTTCCCCAACAGCGTCGAAGAGATGACCCTGGCCACTTATGAAATCCTCAAGGCTGGCGGGTTCAAGAATGGCGGCTATAACTTTGATTCCAAGGTGCGCCGCCAAAGCCTGGATGAAGTGGACCTGTTCCACGGGCATGTGGCGGCCATGGATGTCCTGGCCCTGGCCCTGGAACGCGCGGCGGCGATGGTGCAGAACGATCGCTTGCAGCAGTTCAAGGACCAGCGTTATGCCGGTTGGCAGCAACCGTTGGGCCAGGGCGTGTTGGCCGGTGAGTTCAGCCTGGAGTCGCTGGCCCTGCATGCGTTTGCCCATGAGCTGAACCCGCAGGCGGTGAGTGGCCGCCAGGAGATGCTTGAAGGGATCGTCAATCGGTTTATCTATCGGTAGCAGAGTGTTTGTTTTGAGTCTTCCAACAACAATAAAAGGACGCACACACCATGAAACGCACACTGATCGCCACTGCCCTGGCCCTGCTCGCCCTGCCGGTGATGGCCGACCCGGCACACCCGAAGATCGGCTTCTCGATCGATGACCTGCGCCTGGAACGCTGGTCCCGCGACCGCGATTACTTTGTCGCCGCCGCGGAAAAACTCGACGCCAAGGTCTTCGTGCAGTCGGCCGATGCCAACGAGCAAAAACAGATCTCGCAGATCGAAAACCTCATCTCCCGTGGCGTCGATGTGATCGTCATCGTGCCGTTCAACGCCACCGTGTTGACCAACGCCGTGGCCGAAGCGAAGAAGGCCGGGATCAAGGTGGTGTCCTATGACCGCCTGATTCTCAACGCCGACATCGACGCGTACATCTCCTTCGATAACGAAAAAGTCGGCGAGATGCAGGCCAGCGGCGTGCTGCAAGCGGCGCCCAAGGGCAACTACTTCCTGCTCGGCGGCGCGCCCACCGACAACAACGCCAAGGTGCTGCGCGAAGGCCAGATGAAGGTGCTGCAACCGGCCATCGACAAGGGCGATATCAAGGTGGTGGGCCAGCAATGGGTCAAGGAATGGAACCCCACCGAAGCCCTGAGCATTGTCGAGAATGCGCTGACCCGCAACGACAACAAGATCGACGCCATCGTCGCCTCCAACGACGCCACCGCCGGCGGTGCGATCCAGGCCCTGGCCGCGCAGAAACTGGCGGGCAAGGTGCCGATCTCCGGCCAGGACGCCGACCTCGCCGCGATCAAGCGCGTGATCGATGGCACCCAGACCATGACCGTGTACAAGCCGCTCAAGCTGATCGCCACGGAAGCGGCCAAGCTCTCGGTGCAACTGGCGCGCAGTGAGAAACCGGCCTACAGCTCGCAATACGACAACGGCAGCAAGAAAGTCGACACCATCCTGCTCACCCCCACCCCACTGACCAAGGCCAATATCGACCTGCTGGAAAAGGACGGGTTCTACACCAAAGAGCAGATCGCCGGGCAATGACTGCCATGGCCGACTACCTGCTGCAAATGAACGGCATCGTCAAAACCTTTGGCGGTGTCAACGCCCTCAACGGCATCGACCTCAAGGTGCGGCCGGGGGAATGCATCGGCCTGTGCGGCGAGAACGGCGCCGGCAAATCCACCTTGATGAAGGTGCTGTCGGCGGTCTATCCCCATGGCACCTGGGACGGCGAAATCCTCTGGGACGGGCAACCGCTCAGGGCGCATTCCATCAGCGAAACCGAGGCCGCGGGCATCGTAATCATCCACCAGGAACTGACCCTGGTGCCCGACCTCTCGGTGGCGGAAAACATCTTCATGGGCCACGAGCTGACCCTGCCGGGTGGGCGCATGAACTACCCGGCGATGTTCCACCGCGCCGAAGCCTTGATGCGCGAGCTCAAGGTGCCGGACATCAACGTCGCGCTGCCGGTGTCGCAGTACGGCGGCGGTTACCAGCAATTGGTGGAAATCGCCAAGGCCCTCAACAAGCAGGCGCGCCTGTTGATCCTCGACGAGCCCTCCTCGGCCCTGACCCGCTCGGAAATCGACGTGCTGCTGGACATCATCCGCAGCCTCAAGGCCAAGGGCGTGGCCTGCGTGTACATCTCCCACAAACTCGATGAAGTGGCGGCGGTGTGCGACACCATCGCGGTGATCCGCGACGGCAAGCACATCGCGACCACGGCCATGGCCGACATGGACATTGCGCAGATCATCACGCAGATGGTCGGCCGCGAGATGAGCAACCTCTACCCCACCGAGCCCCACGCCATCGGCGAGGTGATTTTCGAGGCGCGCAACGTCACCTGTTATGACGTGGACAACCCCAGGCGCAAGCGTGTCGACGACATTTCCTTTGCCCTCAAGCGCGGTGAAATCCTCGGCATCGCCGGGCTGGTGGGCGCCGGGCGCACGGAACTGGTGTCGGCGTTGTTCGGCGCCTACCCCGGCCGCTACAGCGCCGAGGTGTGGCTGGACGGCGCGGTGATCGACACGCGCACGCCGCTCAAGGCGATCCGCGCCGGGCTGTGCATGGTGCCCGAAGACCGCAAGCGCCAAGGCATCATCCCCGACCTCGGCGTGGGCCAGAACATCACCCTGGCGGTGCTCGACACCTACGCCCACCTGACGCGCATCGACGCCGAAGCCGAACTGGGCAGTATCGACCGGCAGATCGCGCGCATGCACCTGAAGACCTCTAGCCCGTTCTTGCCGATCACCAGCCTGTCCGGTGGCAACCAGCAAAAGGCCGTGCTGGCGAAAATGCTGATGGCCAAGCCACGGGTGCTGATCCTCGATGAGCCTACGCGCGGCGTGGACGTAGGCGCCAAGTATGAGATCTACAAACTGATGGGCGCGCTGGCGGCCGCTGGTGTGGCGATCATCATGGTCTCGTCGGAACTGGCCGAGGTGCTGGGGGTGTCTGACCGTGTGCTGGTGATCGGCGAGGGCCAGTTGCGCGGCGACTTCATCAACGCCGGGCTCACCCAGGAACAGGTGCTCGCCGCTGCGCTCAGCCACAACAATAATAATGATCGGAAGACCGCGTAGATGAATCAGGTCAAACAACTGTTCAGCCGCTACAAAATGCTCGCCCTGGTGATTGCCGTGGCGGTGATCTGGGTGTTTTTCAGCTGGCAGACCGAGGGCGGGTTCCTTACGCCGCGCAACCTGTCCAACCTGCTGCGGCAGATGTCGATCACCGGGATTCTGGCGTGCGGCATGGTGCTGGTGATTATCAGCGGCGAGATCGACTTGTCGGTGGGCTCATTACTTGGCTTGTTGGGCGGGTTGGCGGCGATCCTGGATGTGGTGTATCACGTGCCGTTGTTGGCCAACCTGAGCCTGGTGGCGCTGTGCGGGCTGATGATCGGCCTGGCCAATGGGTATATGACGGCCTATCTGCGCATTCCGTCGTTTATCGTCGGTTTGGGTGGGATGCTGGCGTTTCGCGGGATTCTGCTGGGGATTACCGGGGGCACGACCATTGCGCCGGTGTCGCCGTCGCTGGTGTATGTGGGCCAGGGGTATTTGCCGCATTCGGTGGGCATTGGGCTGGGCGTATTGTTGTTTGCGCTGACGCTCTTTTTGACCTGGAAACAACGACGCAATCGCGCATTGCACGGTCTGGCGGCGCATTCGCTGGCGCGGGACCTGCTGCGCGTCGCGGTGATTGGCGCCGTGCTCGCCGGGTTCGTCACCACCCTCAACAGCTACGACGGCATTCCCGTGCCGGTGCTGTTGTTGCTGGTGTTGCTCGGCGTGTTCAGCTACGTCACCAGCCAGACCGTGTTCGGCCGCCGCGTGTATGCGGTGGGCAGCAATATGGAAGCCACGCGCCTGTCGGGGATCAACGTGCAGGCGGTGAAGTTGTGGATCTTCGGCATCATGGGCGTGATGTGTGCGCTGGCCGGTCTGGTCAACACCGCGCGCCTGGCGGCGGGTTCGCCGTCGGCGGGCAACATGGGCGAACTGGATGCCATCGCCGCATGTTTTATCGGCGGCACCTCGATGCGCGGCGGCTCGGGCACGGTGTACGGCGCGTTGCTCGGGGCGTTGGTGATTACCAGCCTGGATAATGGCATGTCGATGCTGGACGTCGACAGCTACTGGCAGATGATCGTCAAGGGCAGCATTCTGGTGTTGGCGGTGTGGGTGGATGTGAGTACGCGCACCGGCCGGCGCTGAGGGTTTTATTGCCCCAATAACACCGCCCCGTCGCCCTCCTGCCCCAACCGATCCCCCGGATTGCGCAGGGGGCAGTCAGCCAGGGACAGGCACCCGCAGCCGATGCACCCGTCGAGCTGGTCGCGCAGTTGGGTGAGGCTGGTGATTCGCTCATTCAACAGGTCGCGCCAACGCGTGGACAGCTGCGTCCAGTCCTTGGCCGTCAGCGGTCGCCCCTGCGGCAGTTCCTCCAGTGCCGCCTTGATGGTTGCCAATGGAATCCCCGCGCGCTGCGCCACCTTAATCACCGCAATGCGGCGCAGCACGTCACGGTGGTAGCGCCGCTGATTGCCCGGACTGCGCTGGCCGTGAATCAAACCCTTGGCTTCGTAGAAATGCACCGTCGCCACGGTCACCCCGCTACGCCGCGCCACTTCGCCGACCCCGAGGGGGATGTGCACATCGATTTTCGCTGTCATCGGCGCCTTGACCTCATCTATACATGAGGTCTTATAAAGACTGTCGGCTTGTCCTGGCAAGCCTTCATTCCTTTGACATGGAGTCTCCATGAACACAGCGCAAACCTCTCCCTCCAGCTGGGCCGCCTTGCTGTCCGGTGCAAACGGCGTACGCTCACTGGCCCTGGCCGGCGGCGTGGTGCTGCATGCGATCAACGTCTATATCGCCACCACGATTCTGCCGTCCGTGGTGCAGGACATCGGCGGCATCGACTATTACGCCTGGAACACCACGCTGTTTGTCGCCGCCTCGATCCTCGGTTCGGCGTTGTCTGCGCGCTTGCTGGGGCGCCTGGGGCCGCGCGGGGCGTACCTGGTTGCCAGCCTGGTATTCGCCGGCGGGGCATTGGCCTGTGCGTTTGCGCCGTCCATGCCGGTGATGCTGGTCGGACGGCTGGTACAGGGCCTGGGCGGTGGGTTCTTGTTCGCGCTGTCCTACGCGATGATTCGCCTGGTATTCGATGAACGCTTGTGGCCACGGGCAATGGCGTTGGTCTCGGGGATGTGGGGTGTCGCAACGCTGGTCGGGCCCGCAGTGGGCGGCGTGTTTGCCGAACTGGGCCTCTGGCGGGCGGCGTTCTGGGCCTTGATCCCAGTGGCCGGGTTGTTCGCCGTGCTGGCCGCCGCAGTCCTGCCTGGGCGCAGCACAGACCGCGTTGCGCCCACACCGTTGCCGATCACGCAGTTGGGGTGGCTGACGGCGGCGGTGCTGGCGGTGTCGGCCGGCAGTGTCTCGTCCACCCTGCTCCTGAACCTTTTGGGGCTCGCAGCGGCCGCCCTGTTCACTGGGCTGCTGATCCTCACGGAAAGCCGCGCCCGCCATCGACTGTTGCCCGCTGGCGCCTTTCGGCTGACCACTGCGCTTGGCGCGCTGTACGCCACGATGGCGTTGTTGGCCGTCGCAGTCACCAGTGGCGAAATTTTTGTACCGCTGTTCCTGCAAGTCCTGCACCACCAGTCGCCACTGCTGGCCGGTTATCTTGCCGCACTGATGGCGGCCGGCTGGACGCTGGGGTCAATCGCCAGCGCCGGCATAACGGGCGCGAATGTTCGCCGGGCGATCCTGGCCGGACCGTTCCTGGGTGTGCTGGGCATGCTGGCGCTGGCGCTGCTGATGCCTGGCGAAAGCCATGGCGATGCGCAGACGCTTGTGCCGATCTGCGTGGCCCTTGTCCTGATCGGCCTGGGGGTAGGCCTGGCATGGCCACACTTGTTGACCCGGGTGTTCCAAGTGGCACCCGCCGGCGAACAGGACCTGGCCTCTGCGTCGATTACCACGGTGCAACTGTTCGCCACTGCGTTTGGCGCGGCGCTGGCGGGCATGGTCGCGAACATCGCGGGCCTCACTGAACCCGGCGGAATCGAAGGCACGGCAAGCGCGGCGGTGTGGTTGTTTGGGCTGTTTGCGCTGGCACCGGTGGTGGGTGTGCTGATTGCCAGGCGGGTGGTTCGACGGGTCGGTTAGTGGCTGCTGATCTGCTTTGACCTGGGCTTCGAAGACGCCCTGCTCTACATTGCCTGGAACTCGATTAAAAAAGGTGGGAGCGGGCTTGCTCGCGAATGCGGTGGATCAGTGAATATATCTTTGACT